>CAYOZR010000022.1:0-29040 GCA_964408555.1 uncultured Aestuariivirga sp. | reverse complement strand
CCGCAGATTGGTGCCGAGCCGGATGGTACCGCTGTCGGGTGCCAGCTGTCCGGTCAGGAGCTTGATGAGGGTGGTCTTGCCGGCGCCATTGGGACCGACGATGCCGAGCCGGTCGCCGCGCAGCACCGTCAGATCCAGCTTCGACACGATTTCGGCATCGCCGAAGGATTTGGCGATTGCCTTGGCTTCGATGACCAGCTTGCCGGAGAGATCGCCCGCCGATGCCTCGAGCTTCACTTGGCCCACCGCGCCCACGTGCTCGCGCCGCTCCTTGCGCAGCCGGTGCAGAAGATCGACGCGGCGCATGTTGCGGCGGCGTCTGGCGGTGACGCCGTAGCGCATCCAGTGCTCCTCCGCCGCGATGCGCTGGGCGAGCCTGGCCTGGTTCGTCTCCTCTTCCTCCAGAACCTGATCGCGCCAGGCTTCGAAATGGGCGAAGCCGCGCTCACTGCGCCTGGCCGCCCCGCGGTCGAGCCAGACGGTGCGGTTGCTCAAGGACTCGAGAAAGCGCCGGTCGTGACTGATCAGGATGAAGGCGGCGCGGGCCGATTTGAGTTCGGCTTCGAGCCATTCGATGGCCGGCAGGTCGAGGTGATTGGTCGGCTCATCGAACAGCAAAATGTCGGGGTCCGGCGCCAGGGTGCGGGCCAGCGCGGCGCGGCGGATCTCGCCGCCCGAGAGCTGGCGCGGGTCTTCCGCGCCGTTAAGGCCGAGCCGCTCCAGGAAATGTTTGCAACGGTGCGGATCGTCGGCGGGCCCAAGCCCGGCCTCGACATAGTCGAGCACGGTTGCAAAGCCGGAGAGATCGGGCTCCTGCGGCAGATAGCGGAGCGTGGTTCCGGGCTGCAGCCAGCGCTCGCCGCGGTCGGCCTCGATCAGCCCCGCCGCGATCTTGAGCAGCGTCGATTTGCCCGAACCGTTGCGGCCGACAAGGGCGATGCGCTCGTCATCGGCCAGCATGAGGTCGGCGCCTTCGAGGCAGGGCTTGCCGCCGAAGGTCAGATGGATATCGCGCAGATTGACGAGAAGTCTTGCCATGGGAGGAGACGCGATAGCCGATTGCGCTCAGCTTCTCCAGTCCCCGAGATATTCGCTGAGTTCCGGCAGGTCGCGCGAGGCGAAGAACTGGCGCGTCGGCCGCATGGCGAGAATGCGGCCTTGATCGACAAAGGCCGTATGGCTCGCGGCATAGCGGGCATCCTCCGGCTGGTGCGAGACCATGAGCACGGTGAGCCCGCGTTCTTGCTGGACCTCCTTCACCAGATCGAGCATGTCGCGGCGTAGCGCCGGTCCCAGTGCCGCGAAGGGTTCGTCGAGCAGCATCACCGGCTTCTCCCGCACCAGCGCCCGGGCGATGGCGATGCGCTGGCGCTCGCCGCCCGAGACTTCGCCGGGCTTGCGATGGCGCAACTCGCCAAGGCCCACCCGCTGCAAGGCCTCGTCGACGCTGCGGCGCCCGGCGTCGCCGAGCCGCAACGAGGGGGAGACGCCGAGCGCCACATTCTGCCAGACATCGAGATGGGCGAAAGTGTTGTTGTCCTGGAAGATCATGCTGACCGGACGTGCAGCGGGCGCAACGCCCGCCATATCGGTGCCGGCGATGGCGATGCGGCCCGACAGCGGCGTCTCGAACCCGGCGATTAGCGACAGAAGCGTCGATTTTCCAGCCCCGCTCGGCCCGATGATGGCGAGAAGCGCGCCCTTGGGCACCTGGAGATCGAACACCATCTTCATGTCTTCGTAGTCGAAGCGAACCTGCTCAAGCTCGATCATCTTGCGCGCTCCAGCGTTCGGCAAGGGCGATCAGACCCAAGGCGAAGAGTGCCAGGATGAGAGCGGTGCCCGCCGCCGCCTGCATACGGTAACTTCCCATCTGGCGGTAGATGAGGGAAGGCAGCGTGGTGAAATCCTGGGTGCCGAACAGGGTAATCGCGGTGAGATCGCCGAGCGAGACGATGGCCGCCATGAGCAACGCCAAGCCGATGGGCTTGCGCAAGGACGGCAGATCGACGATGCGGAAACGGGTGAAGCCTGCAAGTCCCAGCCCGGCGCACAGGCGGTCGTTCTGCGCCGCCGATTGGCGCAGCGCCGGTGCCAGCGTTCCATAGACGAAGGGCAGTGCCATCAGCCCATTCATGGCGATCACCAGCACCGGCGCAAGCCCGGTGACGTCCGAATAGCGGCTGAGCAATATGAACCAGCCGGTCGCCAGAACCGCGGGCGGCATGATGAGCGCGGCGAGTGCCGCAACCGAGAATGCCCGGTTGGCGTGGGGCGACCGTGCCGCAACTTGCGCCAGCGGCCAGCCGAGAACCAGACTTGTCAGCGCCGCTGCGGCGCCGAGGCCAAGACTGGCCGCCGTGGCTGCGGCAATGCCGGGGCTGGCACGCAAGCCCGCTAGGCCCGCGGTGACAATGGCGGCGAGCGGCGGCAGCAGAATGGCAAGGCCCATGGCAATCGCCAGCCCGTCGCCGAGCCTGGCTGCCGCGCCGCGGCCGTCATGGCGGACCAGGTGGCGGCGCAGCAGCGGAACGCCGTAGGAAATTCCGGCGAATTTTCCGGCGAAGGCGGTAAGCAACCCGCAGATTGCAAGCTGCGCCAGCGCCAGTGCGGCGGCGCGCGCCGGGTCGAAATCGAAGCGCAGCGCCTGATAGATGGCGACCTCAAGCGTGGTGGCGGATGGTCCGCCGCCGAGGGTGAGGACCACGGCGAAGCTCGCCGTGCACAAGAGGAAAATGAGCGTGGCAATGCCGGACAGCGCCGGGACGATCTGCGGCCATTCGATCTGGCGGAATACGTCGCGGTCGCGGAAGCCGAGCTGGGCGGCGAGCCGGAAGCTTTCCGCCGGCACCGCCTCGAGCCGCGTCAGCATCAGCCGCGCGGCCAGCGGAAAATTGAAGAACACATGGGCGATGAGAATGCCGGTGAGCCCATAGAGCTGGAACAATCCGCCAAGCCAGCCCCTGGTGCCATAAACTTCCACGATGCCGAGAATAACGACGATTGCCGGAAGCGCCAGCGGCAAGGCGAAGAGCCTGACGATGATGGCCCGGCCGGGAAAGCGCCGCCGCGCCAGCGCCCGGGCAATCGGCAGCGCAATGATGACGGAGAGTACGGTCGAGATTGCCGCCTGCAGCAGCGTGAAGGCGATGACCCGCAACAGATAGGGATCGCTTCGCGCCAGGCCTTCCTTCAGCCCCAGCAGCACGACCGGCAGGAAACCGGTCAGCACCGCCGCAGCAACACCGGCGAGCGCCAGGCCCGCCAGTGTCTTGCTTGTGCCGGAAACGTAAGCCTTCATTGACTGGCGGCGTTAAGCCATTCGTCGATCCAGGCGCGGCGGTTCTTCGCCACCTCCTCGGGAGAATAGAGCAAAGTCTTTTCCGGTTTCACCAGCGCGCCGAAAGCCTCGGGCAGGGGAGCGGAAGTCGCGCCCGCCGGAAACATCCAGTTGTTGGTCGGGATCTGGTCCTGGAAGCCGGGACCCATCATGAAGGCGAGAAATTTCGCCGCCAGCGCCCGTTCCGGCGAGGCCTCGATGAGCCCCGCCACTTCGATCTGCAGATAGTGGCCTTCGGAAAAGGCCGCCGCCTTGTAACGCTGGGTGTTCTCGGCGATCACGTGATAGGCGGGAGATGTCGTGTAGGAGAACACCATCGGCGCCTCGCCCTTGGTGAAGAGCCCATAGGCCTCCGACCAGCCCGGCGTGGTGGTGAGAATGCGGGGCTTGAGTTTGGCCCAAGCCTCGGCCGCCTTGTCGCCATAGACCGACTTCATCCACAGGAGGAAGCCGAGGCCCGGCGTCGACGAGCGCGGATCTTCCAGCACGATCTTCTGGGCGGGATCGCCGTTCACCAGATCGTCGAGGCTCTTGGGCGGCGTCTTGATCGCCTCGCTGTCATAGACGACGGCGAAATGGGCGAAGTCGAACGGCATGAAATAGTCGTCGGTCCAGGCCACCGGCACTTTGGCCAGCGACGTGTCGAGGCCGTGCTTGCCGAACAGCCCCGTCGCCACGGCTTCGGCGGTGATGTTGGTATCGAGCCCCAGCACCACATCGGCCTTGGTATTGGCGCCTTCGAGCTTCAGGCGGTTGAGCACCGCGACACCGTCGCCGAGCCCCACCCATTCGATGGCGCAGGAGCACTCCTTCTCGAAGGCCGCGGCGATCTTGGCGCCCGGTCCCCATTCGGAGACGAAGCTTTCATAGGTGTAGATGGTGAGCGTCTCTTTCGCCGCCGCCGGTGTGGCGAGGACGAGGAGAGCGAATAGAGCAGTCAGGGTCTTTTTCATAAGTCCTCCATTCGCCGTTGGATGGAGGAAGGGAACCTTGGGAGTTCCGCTCGCAATCCCTCCGCCGGCATGATCCGGATCAGGTTCAGCGGGTTGAGGCGAGAGCCCCTCTCAGCCGCTTCGGATGCGGCACCCCGTTGAGAGCGCCTGGATCATTAGGCTTTGCAAGATGCACTGACAAGGACCATTTGTTACACCATGACCATGACCCGATTTGCCATTCTGCTGGGCGGAAACCTGACTGTTACGGCCCGCTTGCGGCGGCAAATTGCCGGCGCCCGAATCATTGCCGCCGACGGCGGCATGATCCATGCGGCGGCACTCGGCGTCGATCCGGAGCTGTGGGTCGGCGATTTCGATTCCTCCGGCTCTGAACTTCTGCTGCAATACCGCCACGTGGCGCGCCAGAGCCACCCGCCGGAAAAGGACGCAACCGACGGCGATCTTGCTGTCAGCGAGGCTGTGAAGCGCGGCGGCCGCGACTTCGTGCTGGTGGGCGGACTTGGCGGCCAGGCCGATCACACGCTCGGCCATTTCGGGCTGGCGCTGCGGCTGGCGCGGGCAGGCCATGCGAATCTTCTCACCAGCGGCGACGAGGAGGCCCATCCGCTGATCCCCGGCGTCACCGAAATCGACCTGCCGCCGGAGAGCCGCATCAGTATCATTCCCTTCACCGATCTGGCGGGGCTCGATCTCGAGGGCGTGCGCTGGCCCTTGGTGAAGCGCGATGTGCCGCTGGGCTCGAGTCTGACACTCTCCAATATCGCCCACGGGCGGGTGCGCATTTCGCTCACCACCGGCTACGGCATGGCGATCGCCTATCCCGCCGCGGCCGATGACTGAGGCGCAGCTTGAAATTACCGGCATGGGCCGCCGCGGCGAGGCCATCGCCACCCATGACGGCGGCACGCTCGATGTCCCCCATGGGCTGCCCGGCGAAACGATCCGCGCCGAAGTCAATGGCGCGCGGGCCCGCATAGTCGCCATCGAAACCGCATCGCCCGACCGCATCGCCCCCTTCTGCAAATTCTTCACCCGCTGCGGCGGCTGCCAGGTGCAGCATTGGCGCGACGAACCCTATCGCCAGTGGAAGCGCGGCCTGGTGATCACGGCACTGAAGAACCGTGGGATCGAGGCGCCGGTTGCGGAATTGATCGACGCCCATGGCGACGGCCGCCGCAGGGTGAGCCTGCATGTGCGCCGCCAGGACGGCGCGGTGCTGGCGGGCTTCATGGCGGCGCGCAGCCACGATCTGCTCGACATCGACCGCTGCCCCATTCTCGTCCCCGGTTTGCAGGGTGCCATGGACATCGCCCGCGCCATCGGCGCCAGGCTTGGCGATTGCGATGTGGCGCTCACCGCCACCGGCACCGGCATCGATGGTGCGGTGAAAGTGGACCGCGAGCTTGCGGCTCGGTCCCTGCACGGGCTGGCGCAAGCCGATCTCGGCCTGGCACGGCTGACGGTCAACGGTGAACCGGTCGCAACCCGGGCAACGCCGGTGGTAAGCATGGGCCGGGCGAAAGTCGCCCTGCCGCCGGTTTCCTTCCTGCAGGCGACTGAGGCCGGCGAGGCGGCGCTGGCCAAGCTGGTGATTGCCGCCGCGGGCAAGGCCAGGAAGATCGCCGATCTCTTCTGCGGTGCCGGCCCCTTCGCGCTGCGGCTGGCCGAGACCGCGCAAGTGGCCGCCTTCGACAGCGACCGGCAAGCGATTGCCGCCCTCGACCGTGCCAGGCGCGAAACCTCCGGCCTGAAACCTGTGACGGCCACGGCGCGCGATCTCTTCCGCGAGCCCCTGGTGGCAAGCGAATTGAAGGACTTCGACGCCGTGATCCTCGATCCGCCGCGCTCCGGCGCCGAGGCCCAGGCCCGGCAACTGGCGAAATCGGCGGCCGGCACCGTGATCGCGGTCGCCTGCGATCCCGCGAGTTTCGCCCGCGATGCGGAGATTCTGACGCGCGGCGGCTATAGGCTCGGCGCCATCACCCCGGTCGATCAATTCAAGTGGAGCTCACACGTCGAGACGGTCGCGGTGTTTCAGCGCTCGCCCTTGCGGTAGGGCACCATGAGGGCGCGCGGATAGGCCGCCCGCCGCGACATGGCGACGAGGGCCAGGATCGACAGGATATAGGGCAGCATCAGGAAGACCTGATAGGGCACGAAGCCACCCGCCAGTTGCTGCAGGCGAAGCTGATAGGCATCGAAGGCCGCGAACAGCAGCGCGCCGAGCACCGCTTTGCCAGGCCGCCACGATCCGAACACCACCAGCGCGATGCAGATCCAGCCGCGGCCGTTGATCATTTCGAAGAAGAAGGAATTGAAGGCCGAGAGGGTGAGGAAGCTGCCGCCGATGCCCATGAGCGCACTGCCGGCGACGACGGCCGCCATGCGAACCGCGGTGACGTCGATGCCCTGGGCCTCCGCGGCGGCCGGGTTTTCGCCCACTGTGCGGATGGCGAGCCCCGCCGGGGTGCGGTAGAGAAGCCATGCGACGAGCGCCGCGGCCGCGAAGCCGAGATAGGTCAGCGGCGTCTGCTGGAAGAAGGCCGGACCGATCACCGGAATATCCGCGAGAGCCGGAACGCTCCAGGATTGAAACGGCTCGATCTTGGGTGGCGAGGTCACTTCCGGCAGCGCCAGCCGGTAGGTGTAGTAGGAAAGGCTGGTGGCCAGGAGCGTGATGCCGATGCCGGTCACATGCTGCGACAGGCCGAGCGGAACGACGAGAAAGCCGTGCAACAGGCCGAACACGGCGCCCGCCGCCGCCGCCGCCGCGACGCCGAGCCACAGGTCGCCGCCCGCATAGACCGTGAGCCAGCCGGCGAAGGCGCCGGCCGTCATGATGCCTTCGATGCCGAGGTTGAGGACCCCGGCGCGCTCGCACAGCAATTCGCCCAGCGTTGCAAAGACCAGCGGCGAGGCGATGCGGACGGCGGCGGCCCACAGCGAAGCGGTGAACAGGATGTCGATCGCTTCCATGCTCATCTCCACCTGATGCGGTAGCGGGTGAGCATGATGGCGGTGACCATCGCCAGGAGCGAGACCGCCACCATGACCTGCGCGATGTAGCTGGGAACCCCCGCCGTCCGGCTCATGGCGTCGGCGCCGACAAAGACCGCGGCGACGAAGATGGCCGCGGCGATGACGCCCAGGGGATGCAGCATCGCCAGCATGGCCACGACGATGCCCGTATAGCCAAAGCCCGGCGACAGATCGAGCGTCAGATTGCCCTTGAGACCGGTTACTTCCGACATGCCGGCGAGTCCCGCCAGTCCGCCGGAAAGCAGCGCGGTCTTGGCGATCACCCGGTTGACCGGGATGCCGGCGAAGGCCGCGGCTTTGGCATTGTGTCCGACGGCGCGCATTTCATAGCCGAGCGCCGACCTGGCGTCGACGATCCAAACGGAAATCGCCGCCAGCACCGCGATGATGAAGCCGAAATGCAACCGCTTGCCCTGAAAGAGTTTCGGCAGCTGCGCCTCGGCGATCACCTTCTTCGATTGCGGCCAGCCCATGCCCAGCGGGTCCTTCAAGGGGCCTTCCAGCAGCATGCTGACGAAGAGGAGTGCGATGAAGTTGAACAAGAGGGTGGTGACGACTTCGTCGACGCCGAAACGGGTCTTGAGAAAGGCCGGCACCGACAGCACCAATGCGCCACCCATGACTGCCGCCGCCATGAGGACGGGAATGAGCAGCGGCGCCGGCAGCGGCAAGAGCCCCGTGCCGAGCACCACGGTCATGATGGCGCCGGCATAGAGCTGCGCTTCGCCGCCGATGTTCCACAGCTTGGCGCGAAAGGCAACGGCGGCGGCAAGACCGGTGAAGATGAGCGGCGTTGCCCGGGTCAGCGTTTCGAAGAGGGCGAATTGCGAACCGGCGGCACCCTTGGCCACCAGCCAGAATACCGAGAAGGGCGATGCGCCCGACAGCATCACCAGAAAGGCGCTGAACAGGGCGGCGGCCAAGATCGCGGCGGCCGGATAACCGGCGAGCACGGCCAGCGGGCGGGCCTCGCGCGGTTCAAGCCGCATGGGCGGCTCCCGCCATCATCAGGCCGAGCCTATTGACATTGACGTCGCCGCGCGCGATCGGCGCCGACAATTCCCCCCGGTACATCACCGCCACCCGATCGCAGAGCGACAGAAGTTCGTCGAGGTCCTCGGATATCAGCAGTATCGCGGCACCGCGCCGGCGCGCTTCGAGGAGCCGCTCATGCACATAGTTGACGGCGCCGACGTCGAGACCGCGCGTCGGCTGGTTGGCGATCACCGCCACCGGATCGTTGGCCATGACCCGGCCGAGGATGAGCTTCTGCATGTTGCCGCCCGACAGCAGTCTGACCCGCGCCTCGGGGGAGGGGCACATGACCGTGTAGCTGGCGATGATCGCTTCCGCGAATCTGCGGGCGGCGGACCAGTCGATGAAGCCGTTGCGGTTGAATTGCGCCGAGCGATAGGTTTCCGAAATCACGTTCTCGGTAACGCTCATGTCGCCGATCAGTCCTTCGGCATGGCGGTCTTCGGGAATGCGCGCCACCCGCCGTGCCACCATGCTTCGCGCCGATATGTCGCCGACCGGAGAGCCGGCCAGCCGAATATCGCCGGCCGACTTGGCAAGAGTCCCGCTCAGCAGATCGGCGAGCAGACTCTGCCCATTGCCGGAGACGCCGGCAATTCCGGTGATTTCGCCCGCATGCAGCGTGAGCGAGACGTTGTTGAGGGTGTGGGAACCGCGCCGCGCCTGGATATTCCTGAGCGACAGCACGGCGGCACCGGGAGCCTGCGCCTCGGCGCGGGCTTGCGGAATGGCCCGCCCGACCATGAGTTCCGCCAGTTCCGCCTTGGTGACCGACGCCGCCTGGCGTTCGGCGACGAGCTTTCCGCCGCGCAGCACGCAGATGCGGCTGCAGGCCGCCAGGACTTCCTGCAGCTTGTGCGAAATGAGGATGATCGACAGGCCGTTAGCGACGAATTTCTTGAGCGTGTCGAACAGCGACACGGATTCCTGCGGTGTCAGCACCGCGGTCGGTTCATCGAGGATCAGGATTTTCGCCTGACGATAAAGCGCCTTGAGGATTTCGACGCGCTGCCGCTCGCCGACCGACAACGACGCGACGATCGCCTCCGGATCGACCGCCAGCCCGAAGGACTGTCCAAGATCGCGGATGCGGGCGCGCGCCCTCTTGCCGCCGGAGGACAGGCGCCACAGCGGCTCGGTGCCGAGCACGATATTGTCGAGGACGGTGAGGTTGTCGGCAAGCGTGAAGTGCTGGTGGACCATGCCGACGCCTGCCGCGATGGCGGCGTTGGGCGATCCGGCGGGCAGTGCCTTGCCTTCGACCTCGATGGTTCCCGCGTCGGCCACATAATGGCCGAACAGGATGTTCATCAGCGTCGTCTTGCCCGCGCCGTTTTCGCCAAGCAGGCCGATGATTTCGCCGCGATTGAGCGTGAGATCGATGGCGTCATTGGCGGCAAGCGGCCCGAACCGCTTGGTAATGCCCGCAAGCCGGAGAACCGTCTCCGGCTTGCGAGAGTCTGTACCCGTCATCAGGACGACTTGGGCTCATTATCGTCGATGGCAACCGAGAAGGCGCCGGACTTGATCTCGGCCTCCTTGGCCGCGGCCTTGGCCTTGACGTCGGCCGGAACCTTGCCGTCGAACGTGCCCAGGGCCGAAATGCTGCAGCCACCCGCCTTCATGAAGGAATATTGGCCGTAATCGTCGGCCTTGAAGCTGCCTGCCTTGACCGCAGCGATCGCCGCATCGAGCGTCGGCTCGAAGTGCCACAGCGCCGATACCACGACCGTCTCGGGATAGTCGGCCTGCGTGTCGATGACGTTGCCGACCGCCAGAACACCCTTCTCCTTGGCGGCGTCCGACACGCCGAAGCGCTCGGCGTAAAGCAGGTCGGCGCCGGCGTCGATCTGCGCCAGGGCCGTTTCCTTGGCCTTGGGCGGATCGAACCACGAGCCGATGAAGGCCACCTGGAATTTCGCATCGCCGCGGCTTTCGCGCACGCCGGCCATGAAGGCATTCATCAGCCGGTTCACTTCCGGGATCGGATAGCCCCCGACCATGCCGATATTGCCCGACTTGGTCATGGCGCCGGCGATGATGCCGGTGAGATAGGAGGCATCCTGGATATAGTTGTCGAACACCGAGAAATTGGGCACCGCGGCGGCATCCGGCTTGAAGCTCGACCCGATCAGGAAAGCCCGGTCCGGATAGTCCTTGGCGACGGCGCGGGCGGCGTCCTCGACGGCGAAGGCTTCGCCGACGATGAGCTGGTGGCCCGCCTCGCAATATTCGCGCATGACGCGCTCATAGTCGGTGTTGGAAACCTTCTCGGAAAACACGTACTCGATGTCGCCGCGGTCCTTGGCGATGGTGGCCGCCTTGTGGATGCGGCTCACCCACTGTTGCTCGACCGGCACCGTATAGATAGCGGCCGTCTTGATCGGGCCGGCGGCCAGTGCCCGTTGCGGCAGCATGCCGCCGAAGGGCAGAAGGGCTGCGGCGGCGGAATATTTCAGCAGGTCGCGCCGGCTGATGCGAAAGACGTTCTCTGTCATGTGTCCTCTCCTCGGTGGAGTTCTTGGGCGACCCCACTGCGGGCAAGACTACACGCCCATGTGTTTTTTGTCCACATGGTCAAAACATTTGCCGGCGGAAATAAAACAAAGGCGGAATCAGTCCTTGGCGCGCTCCACATAGGAGCCGTCTTCGGTCGCCACCACGATGCGCGTGCCGGCGGCGATGTGCGGCGGCACCAGGGTGCGCACCCCGTTGGAGAGAAGCGCCGGCTTGAACGAGGACGAGGCCGTCTGGTTCTTGATCGCGGGCTCCGTCTCGACGATCTCCAGCGTCACCCGCTGCGGCAGTTCGATCGAGATCGACACGCCGTTGAACAGCGCGATCTGGCAGGCCATGCCCTCCTGCAGGAAGGCCGCCTGATCGCCGAGCATGTCGGCGGAGACATGGATCTGTTCGAAATTCTCCGGGTTCATGAAGACGTATTGATCGCCGTCCTTATAGAGATAGCTGTGGGTGATGGTTTCGACGAAGGCGCGTTCCATCGCGTCCGTCGTCTTGAAGCGTACCGTGGTCTTCACCCCGTCGGAGATGCGGCGCATATCGATCGTCGTCGTCGGCGTGCCCTTGCCGGGATGCATGCTTTCCGCCTTGAGCACGACATAGAGCTTGCCGTCCTCGTGCTCGATGACGTTGCCCTTGCGTACGCCGCTTGCGATGATTTTGACCACTTTGTTTCTTTCAATGAATTGCCGGGATGAGTTGGGCGCGGTATTAGCAGCGAGGCTCGATGAAGCCAACCCCTTTGGGAGTTTGCGTTGACGCAGCGTTCCTCGCCCTGGTTTTCGCCCGATCGGCATCGCGACCGCAGGCCGTTCCTGCTCGGGCGCAATCGCATCGTGGCGGCGATCCGCGACTGGTTCGGGGAGAGGGATTTCGTCGAGGTCGAATGCGCCGCCTTGCAGGTTTCGCCGGGCAATGAGGCGCATCTGCACGGCTTCGCCACCGAACTCATCCAGCCCGACGGCAGCCGGGAAATCCGCTATCTCCATACTTCGCCGGAATTCGCCTGCAAGAAACTGCTGGCGGCCGGCGAAACCCGCATTTTCGACATGGCCCGGGTCTATCGCAACCGCGAGCGCACGCTGACCCATTCGCCCGAATTCACCATGCTCGAATGGTATCGCGCCGGCCAACCCTACGAGGCCGTCATCGAGGATTGCGTGGCGCTGGTGCGGCTTGCGGCGGAGATCGCCGGGGCGCGGGTTTTCGCCTGGCGGGGCTGCAAGACCGATCCGCGCGCCGAGCCCGAGCGCCTGACCGTGGCGGAAGCCTTCGAGCGCTATGCCGGGGTCGATCTGCTGCGGACCCTCGATGGCACCGGCGCGGCCGATCGCGAAGCCCTTGCAGCTCAGTCACCCGTTCACTATGCCGGGGACGACTCCTGGTCCGATATCTTCAGCCGCATTCTGGTCGAGGAAGTGGAACCGAATCTCGGCGTCAAGGGACCCACTGTCCTCTATGAATATCCCGCCGTGGAAGCGGCGCTTGCCCGCGTCTGCGCCCACGACCGGCGCGTGGCCGAACGCTTCGAGCTTTATGCCTGCGGCGTCGAACTCGCCAACGGCTTCGGTGAATTGACCGATCCCGCCGAACAGCGCCGCCGCTTCGAGGCGGAAATGGACGTGAAGCAGCGCATCTACGGCGAGCGCTATCCGATCGACGAGGAGCTGCTTGAAGCTCTCGCCTTGATGCCGCCCGCCTCCGGTGTCGCCATGGGCCTCGACCGCCTGATCATGCTGGCCACCGGCGCCACCCGCATCGATCAGGTCCTGTGGACGCCGGTTGCCTAGCCGATACCTTCGGCAGCCAGCACCTGGCGGATCGATCGCGCCATCTTGTCGACCATCTCGGTAAGCTCCGCATCGCTCGAATTATACGGCGGCGCCAGGATCACCACATCGCCGTTGCGGCCGTCGGCATTGCCGCCCACGGGGTAACAAATGAGTCCGTTTTCAAGGGCTTGCTGGCGGATGCGCATGTAAAGCTTGAGCGAGGCGTCGAACGGCGCCCTGGTCTCGCGGTCGGCCACCAGTTCGGTGCCGATGAAATAGCCGCGGCCGCGGATGTCGCCCACCGCTTCGACACCCCGCAGCGCCTCGGCGATCATCGTCTTGAGCTTCGCCTCGTTGTTGCGTACCCGCTCGACCAGACCTTCGCGGGCGATGATCTTTTGCACGGCAGCGCCCGCCGCGCAGCAGGCCGTATGGCCGGTAAAGGTGTGACCGGTCATCGGCGCGCCATGGATATTGTGGATCGGTTCCGCCACCTTGCGCGAATAGATCGCCGCCCCCAGCGGCAGGTAACCCGCGGCAAGCCCCTTGGCGACCGCCATGATGTCGGGTTCGACGCCGTCCGCCTCCAGCGCCCGCCAGGTGCCGCAGCGGCCGGCACCGCACATCACCTCATCGGCGATCATCAGCACGCCGTGGCGGTCGCAAATCTCGCGTACCCGTTTGGCATAACCGGGAGGAGCGGGGACGCAGCCGCCCGCCGCGCCCACCACCGGCTCGAAGATGAAGGCGGCGAACGTCTCGGGCCCCAGGCGCAGGATCTCGTCTTCCAGTTCCCTGGCGCAGGCCTCGCCCGCCGTTGCCTCCGTGGCGCCGGCAATGGGGCGATAGACATTGGCGGGCGACAGCCGCGAGACGTCGAGGAGTGAGCCTTCGAAGGCCTTCTTGCGCTCCAGAAATCCCGAGACCGACAGGGCGCCCAGCGTATTGCCGTGCCAGGAGCGTTCGCGCGCGATGAAGCGCCGCCGGCTCATGTCGCCGCGCGCCGCGTGATATTGCAGGGCGAGCTTCAGGCAGGACTCGACCGCCTCGGACCCGCCGGTGACATAGACCATGTGCCGCAGATTGCCGCCGCAGCGCGCGCCGATGATTTCGGTCAGTTCCTCCAGCGCATCGGAGGTGAAATTGTAGCGGTAGCCATGGGCGATGCGGTCGAGTTGCGCCTTGATGGCGCCGTTCACTTCCGGGTTGGCATGACCGATGCAATAGACGGCGGGCCCGCCGGAGCCGTCGATATATTGCTTGCCGCCGGCATCGTAGACGTAACTGCCCTTGGCCCATGCCACCTTGGGCAGGCCGCCGGTCGAATGGATATGCTGGGGAAGGGGGCTCGCGGCGGTCATGCAAGAATCCGTCTTGTCTCGAGGTGGGGCGCCGTGCGGTACTAGCAGAAGAGCAAAGGCATCCGCAAATCGATGATCACCGTCTTCGCCGAGGCCCAGAGACTGCATGCGCCGCGCCAGTTCATCGTCTCGGGCAAGCCGCAGCCCACTCCGGAGCGGGCCGAGCGCATCGACATGCTGATGCAAGCCGTGCGCCGCCTCGGCGGACCGGTGGTGGCGCCATCGGAAATCGCCATCGACACCATCGCCTTCGTGCATGACCGGCGCTATCTCCGCTTCATGGACACCCTGTGGGACCGCTGGAAGCGCCTGCCCGATGCCGACGAAACGCCGCTCGCCAATGTCTTCGCGCTCGGCCGCGCGGCGCTGCCGCCCGCCTCCTATCCCGACTCCGTCGTCGGCCAATGCGGCTGGCATCTGGGCGACGGCTCCTGCCCGGTGACCGCCGACACCTGGGTCTCGGCCAAGGCAAGCGCCGCAACCGCGGCCCATGGCGCCGCGCTCATGTTGCGCGGCGAGGCGCTGGTCTATGCGCTGTGCCGTCCGCCCGGCCACCACGCCGCCGCCGACATGGCGGCGGGCTTCTGCTACATCAACAATACGGCGTTGGCGGCCGAAATCCTCACCCGCGCCGGGAGACGCACCGCCATCCTCGATATCGACGTCCACCATGGCAACGGCACCGAAGCCATTTTCTACGACCGCGCCGATGTGCTGACCGTCTCGATCCACGCCCATCCAAGACGCTTCTATCCCTTCTTCTGGGGCTATGAGAACGAACGGGGCCGGGGCGCGGGCGAGGGCTTCAATCTCAATCTGCCGCTCGAACGCGGCACCACTCTCAAGCCCTACTGCGCGGTCTTGCAGCAGGCCCTGCGCCGGGTAAGCGATTTCGCCCCCGATATTCTGGTGCTGGCGGCGGGGCTCGATATCGCGGTGGACGATCCCTTCAAGGGTTTCGCCATCGCAACATCGGAATTCGCGGACATCGGCCGGGTGATCGCGGCATTGAAACTGCCGATGCTGGTGGTGCAGGAAGGCGGCTATCCCTCGCCCAGTCTCGGCGCCAATCTCGCCTCGCTTGTGGAAGGGCTCGGCGCGTGACGCTCCTATTGCGCGATATGCGGCCCGGGGAGGCCGGCCGGATTGCCGCCATGGTGGCAGGTCTTGCCCGCGATACCGGCGCCGCGCTGGTTCCCCAGCTCACCGGGGAGAAGCTCAATGCGGCTCGCGATCTCGTCGATGTCGTGGTCGCCGAGGAAGACGGCATAGTGCTGGGCGCCATCCTGACGCTCATGACCTTCTCGACCTGGCGCGCCGCCAGGGGCCTATATGTCGTCGATCTTTTCGTCGAAGGCGCGGCGCGCAACCGCAACATCGGCCTGGCGCTGTTGCGCGAGGCGGCCCGGCGCGGCAGGGGTAAGGGCGCCTGTTTCATCAAGCTCGAGGTCGATCATACCAATTTGGGCGCCGCGCGCTTTTACCGGCGTCTCGGCTTCGCCAAGAAAGAAGAAGACAGGCTGTTCGTTCTCGAACAGGATAGGCTGGAAACATTCATTGCGGACAAGGAGCGGTCATGACCATCAAGCGCGTCGGATTGATCGGTGTCGGTCTCATGGGCCACGGCATCGGCAAGAACATCCTCAAGAAGGGCTTCGAACTCACGGTGATGGCGCATCGCAACCGCGAGCCGATTGACGATCTTCTGACGCTGGGCGCCAAGGAGCTGGGCAGTCCTTATGCCATCGCCAAGGCCTCCGACATGGTCATCCTCTGCGTCACCGGCACGCCGCAGGTGGAAGCGAGCGTCTATGGCGAATACGGCCTCCTGAGCGCCGTGCGCGACGGCTTCGTCATCGCCGATTGCTCCACCGCCGAGCCCCATTCGACCCTTAAGATTGCCGCCGATGTCGCAGCCAAGGGCGGCCATTTCGTCGATACGCCGATGACCCGAACCCCCAGGGAGGCCGAGGAAGGCAAGCTCGGCCTCATGGTGGCGGGGCCGAAGGAAGTCCTCGCCCGGATCAGGCCGGTGCTCGATTGTTTCGCCGACACCATCGTCCATGCCGGCGAGGTGGGGGCCGCGCATCGCCTGAAGCTGCTCAACAATTTCCTCGCTCTCGGTCACGCGGCCATGGCGGCCGAAGCCATCACGGTCGCGGCCAAGGCTGGCGTCGACATGCAGGCCTTCCGCGACATCGTCATGTCGGGCGGCGCCGCCTCGGTGATGTTCGGCCGGTTGATCAATGTGCCGCTCGCCGACGATGACACCGCGTCTAAGTTCGCCATCCGCAATGCCAGGAAGGATTTGCGCTACTACACCAACATGACCGAACACCTGCCGGTCGCTTCGTTTCTGGCCGAAACCGCCCACCAGCTCTATGTCATGGCCGACAACATGGGCTACGGCGAACGCTACGTGCCGCGGCTCATCGATGTGCTGGCCAAGGTGAACGGGATCAAGAAGCCCTGATCCCGGACAGGGCCTTGACAGCCGCCCGGATTGGTTCCTCATTGCAACCTGGGGGGAGCGGTTTGGCCGGCCGTCTGAACTTTGCCGGTTCAAGTCCAGCCTGCGCTCCGCCCCTTTGTGGCAATGTAGCCAAAGGAGACTGGAGATGACCCGCCGGAACCCGCTTGCTTCGTGCCGTGCTTTGTCTGTTTCGGCAGGCCTGTTGGCCGCCGCACTCGCCGCGTTCGTGGCCGTGCCCGCCGCGCGCGCCGAAATTCTGCAACTGTCCGCCACCGCCTTCGTTGCCCGCGGCGTCACGTCCTCGGTGGACGATGAGGGAGCGGGAATGCTGCAGAATGCCACCGGCCAATACTACAGCATTGTGCCGTTTCCGGTGGGCGGCATGAGAGTGTGCCGTTTCAGCCTTTTGTACCGCGATTTCGACGTCAACCACAACATCACCGCGAGGCTGTTGCGCAAGAACATCAACATCGGCGGCACCGCCTTTACCCCGCCGGTGGTCATGGCCCAGGTGGCGAGTAACGGCTCCAACGACAATATGCGCCGCGCTTCGACGACGGCGATCACCAACCCGGTGATCTCGCCCGGAACCGCCTTCTACTATGTCGACCTCGACATACCTTTCTCGGCCCTGCAGATCGTCGGCGTGCAAATCGAGCACAAGGCGACCTGCCCGTAAGGAGCCTGGTCAGGCGGTAAGAAGCCGCGGCTATGCTCTCCGTTCGGGCATGGCGAGGCGCTGAATTACAATCACGATAAGCGCGTAACGTGGCGATGGTACAATGCGAAGAGTCTGTCGAGTTCCTCGATACGGAGATAGGGCTCGGTCTCGTCCTGCGCCGGTTCGTCATCTTCTAGGAAAAATTCGCCATTGTTGCGTCCGAGATAACGGCGCGCGACTTGTGCATTGCTTTCCATGCAACTGCGGAGCAGTTCGCGTCTGTCCTCTGAGCCGATGACGAAATCTTGACCGGCCGGAATAGCGCAATCACTCTGCTTGAATTCCTCGGTTACGGCCTGCATGAATTTGAAATAGGTTTGCAAGTTGGGGAACGGAAGCCGGTTGAAATGGCGCATTGCAAGAACAACCCTGGATTCCAGGGCGAGGCCATTCTTGAATGAATCTGGGGGCTCGATCAGCCCGTCATGGGCGATTCCTGCCGATGCGCAAAAGTCGCGGAGCAAATTCCTGCCTTCCAGTTGCGCAGTCTCGAACGGTCGCACAATAATATTATGCGTGCCGACCTTGTCGGCCCAAGGCGCCAGCAGTTTGTCGTAGGCACACAATCGCCGGACGTTGTCCCCGCGGATCCATTCGTGCGGCGGCATCGTCACCCTTCCCACCGCCCCGCCCGCCACGAATTCCCGGTATTGCGAATCCGCCCACTTGTCTTGCCGCCGCAAATAGACGAGCACCTGCACTGGCAACGGCGCCAAATAATCCAGAACTGCATGGGCCCGCTCGCTGAGGAAAAAGGATTCCGACGACAGAATGACCGTGTGAATGTCACGGTTGTTGTCGAGGGTTCTAAACAGCTGCTTGCGTAGTCGCGATCTTCGCCAGATCGCGTCCCGTCCAAACAGCGAATGCCCGGACGTCTTGTGCGGACGCCCTGATTGAGAGCGAAGTCCATAATTCGGATACCAAACCCCACGCTTCAGCAGTTCAAGCCTGTTCAAGTCGAGGACGTGCTGTAAGTAGGTACTGCCGGTCTTGGTCGATCCGATATGGATGAGGACCCTCGGGAGTGCGGTTCTCCTGGCGATGTTCGGTGCTCGCAGCGGTGGCCGGCACGGATGTTGTGACATGTAACGGCTTAGCACCGAGAGGAATTCCCAGTCACCGCCGGTCGACGAAATTTGCCGTGCCTGTTGATCGCCGATCGGCTTCTCATTCAGCACGTGGAAAAGCAGAGCAAATTCGCCGGCCCGCAAGCACTCGAACGCCGCCGCGTATGTACCGCGATCAAACTCGACCCGCCTCATGATAAGGGGGTCGTTCGAAAGTTGCCGGCCGTGCAAGCCCGATTTGCGAAGGATGGAACCCATGTGTGCAAGAAGTGCCGCCCGGGTCTTCTCGTCGGTACACCGCTGTAGGATGCGCATGGAGAATCCGCGGAAGAAAATTCCGAGCATGTGGCTGAGGCTGAATATATAATGTTTATGGTATGAGTTCTCTGGGTCGGATGCGCCGATGCCGATAAACAGGTCCACGACTTGCTCGATGTTGCGGATGATCAATTCCACGTCGCGAATGTGTTTTCTTCGCCGGCTTGTCGATCCCAGATGCAGCGTGCGGACATATCCGGCCAAAGGCACTGACGATATAAGCCCCGCCTTCAGTAAGGAGGCTACCAGGAAGGGGCGTTCTTCCCATTGCGAATTGATAAATCGGATGCCGTTCTCGATAAGAAACGTGCGCCGGTAGAGGAAGCCGTAGAAATGACGCGTATGAAGGAGATCGGGCATCGCCCGCAGGTCGGTTTTCCTATGGGGAGTCGAAAAAAAAGTCTCGCTTGGATCCTGCCTCTTGGCGATAGTGAATCCGCCCCATGTGGTCCAATGTTCGGCCCGCATCTGTCCCCGGACCATGTCGGCTCCGTCCTCCTCGGCGATCCGGTATAGCTCGGCGAGGAATCCCTTTTCACAGAAGAGATCATCCGCATCGATGAACCAGATATACCGGCCACGGGCTTGCTCAATGCCGGCGTTGCGGGCAGGGCCCTGGCCCGCGTTGGCCGCAAGCTCAATATATTTGACGCGGGTATCTTCTTTGGCAATCCGGCGGACGAATTCCATCGAACGATCGGAGGAGGCATCATCCACGACGATGACCGCTATATCCGTTAGTGTCTGAGACAAGACCGAGCGCAAGCAGGTAGTTATGTACCGTTCCGCGTTGTAAACGGGAATAATAACGGAAACGGCTGGAGACGGTTCCGGCTGCACCGCCTCTGATGCCGGATGGGTCTCGCCTGTTATTGGAGTGGGCAGAAAGTTCATTTGTTCTTGTCTTGCATCGAAGGAGCGTGCCAGTCAAACGGCTTAAAGTCCGGCGGCAGCGCCGGGCAACCGTGCCGCATACCGCGCCTGACATCCTGTGGACTTGCACGGCTTTAGTGGAGAGACATTCAATCTGTTCCGGCCATCATGGCAGAACTGGCCACCCGCGAAAAGATACTAACCTCTATGTGGCGTTTGGCGACTACCACATCTTGGCACTTCATGCCAGGGTGGAGGCCGTTCACCCCATCAGGTCAGCCATAATCATCTCCCCAGCTGTACAATTTCCGATTTGAATCTCGTTCCGCCGTCACTGGAAGTTCGCATAGAATGAACCGACAGGCGTTATGTTTCCTAGTTCGTCATAGAACCGCGAACCCAGAAGTATGTTTTCTTTCCTGCCTTGAAAACCGAACCACGCGTATTTTTCAATATATTCTCGCTTTTCGAGTTCTGGCAGCACGGTTTGCAGGAATTTGACTACGATTGGAGGCGTATATCGGTTGTATCCTCGCTTCTCGGCATCGCGGTCTACCACTGCGAATTCCGTGATCCAAATCGGCTTGCCATATTGTGCGTAAACGCGATCGAGGAAGCGCAGCAGTCGCTCAGGTCGTGGCGGCCCGTACCAATGCACCGCGATGAAATCAACTTTCAGTTCCTCGCTGGTGGCCCGATCCATAAAATCCAGCATCCAGGGAGCCAACGCACCTGCCGGAGCGGGACTTCCGATCCGGTGCCCGAATTTCGAGATCGCCGGCCAATACCCCACTACGCGCTCCACAGGCAGATTTGCCTGCCGCTTTCGATCCGGTTCATTAAAGGCCAGAATCTGAGGATATCGCTTGAACCCGGAACCCTCGGCAGCTTGCTGCAGTAGTCGGAATTGCTTTTCGCCCCAAATCATGGGTACGAACTCGATTGTCGGTGCAACTCCGTCAAGAGGTTTCCAATCCCAATTGTAATACCAACTGACGGACAGGTTATTGACGATGCCAGCTCCGTTTTCGATCCGTCCACTCACCCCAACTCCTTTCTTTCCACCTGCGAACGCGGTGTCAGAAAAAACGCAAACAAAAGAGTGCACGACAACGAAAAACAGCGCAGCAAGCGTCAATCTTATTTTGCGTCTCGTCTCAATGTTTATTCCCTCCTTTCCACTGCAGCTTTGGAACTGATTGCCCGCATTCGGGCTATTGTTGGGTAGGACGCAGTTCGACGGTAAACCGCCTGTTTTTTTCGGGCCTAAAGTAGTCCTTCACCGGCGCTTTCATCTCGTCCGGAACATCGGTCCAAAGCACCTGTTTGACGCTGTAACCGATCGTCGCGGCCATCCGGTGAAGTGCGGGCAGTGAAACAATTCCAACCGGAGCTGCGAGCTGCCCCACAAAATGCGGGATTGCGTTCCGTGCGCCTTTGGTCGGTTCTTGCTGAACGCGGATCACATGATGAGGAACGTCCAGGAAAGTCGAATCGACGATGATCAGTCTTGGCTTCATACGCGATGCCAGCACCAACAGATCGTAATGCGACATGATGTGATAGAAAATTCCGAGTATGGCGATGACATCGAATTGTTCGCCCTTGGCCACCGCGTCCCGGCAAAATGGAAAAAGATCGCCTACGCTGATCTTGACGGCATTCTTGAACAGTGAATCGGGGAAGGAACGGAATTTTTCTACAAGCTCTTGCCGCCCTTCTATGGCGACAACCTCTTTGGCACCGGCACCGGCAAAAGCATATGACCAACGGCCGTCGTGCGCTGCCAGATCGAGCAATCTCGCTCCGGCAATTTCCTGTTCAAATGGCTTGATGATGTGGTTCCATCGCAGATTCATTCGCTGCACTTCGGACGCGGAATAGCCGAGCGATTTAAGGAAGTCGAAGAACATAGGCGTCATCACAATTGTTCAAACCACGCTCAAGTTAGAGCCTTTTCACTTGGATCGGAATCGATAGGGGATTCACGGCTGGATTAGAATGGGCGATTCCCCGGATGATTCGAACAGTAGGACATTTCATGGGCAGAGCCTACTCACCGACATCCACCGGATGATCGGCTTGCTGAGGCCGAGATTGATACAAATGGGCAGCATCGGCAAGTCGGTTTTCCTATAGGGAGTCGCAAATAAAGTTTCGCTTGGATCCTGCCTCTTGGCGATAGTGAATCCGCCCCATGTGGTCCGATGTTCGGCCCGTTTTTGTCCCCGGACCATGTCGGCCTCGTCTTCCTCGGCGATCCGATAGAGTTCGGCGAGGAATCCCTTTTCGCAGAGAAGATCATCCGTATCGATGAACCAGGCATACCGGCCGCGGGCTCGCCCAATACCGGCGTTGCGGGCAGAGCCCTGGCCGGCGTTTGTCGCAAGCTCGATGTACTTGACGCGGGCATCTTCTCTGGCAATCCGGCGGACGATTTCCATCGAACGATCGGAGGAGGCATCATCCACGACGATGACCGCTATATCCGCTAGTGTCCGAGACAAGACTGAGCGCAGACAGGCAATTATATATCGTTTGTCGTTCCGCGTTGTAAACGGGAATGATAGCGGAAACGGCCGAAGCCGACCTCCCTTGCACCGCCTCTGGTGCCGGCCGAGTATCGCCTGTTATTGGAGCGGGCAGAAAGTTCATCTCCTCTTATCTTGCATCGAAGGAGCGCCCCAGTCAAACGACTCGAAGTCCGGCAGCAACGCCGGACAACCGGGCCGAATACCGTGCGAGACACCCTGCAAGCCACGCCATCTTGGCAGAACTGGCCGCCCGCGAAACGGTCTCAGGTGGTCTATAAAGGCATCGGGCACCTCAAGTCCGATTCGGATTCTGCTCGCCGCGCAAACCTTTGCACACGCGGCAGCTGCAGGTGAATATGCCCATATGCGATCAACACGATCAATGGCCTTGAAACAAGTATCCAAATATGGTTGGTTCAGTTTTGAGGGTGATGCAGGAAAGTAATCAGGCCATCGCGATTTGTGGCGAAGCAACGCAGCAAAAACGGGGACGTCGCGCACGCTATTCTATGTGGAAAAAAGATCATTCCGTATTCTATATGGAAAAAAGATCATTCCGTCTGCGGCCGTCGTTCTATCATCTTGGAAACAGAGGTAAAGTAATGCCGACCGTCGAGTGGAATAAGGGAAAGTGGTCGAAACAGGCGACTGATTTCACCGAGTCCGAAAAAGAACAGGTTTATGGCTACCGGTGGGGCGACCCAAATCGTGCCCATCTCAGGGGCGTGCGCGATGACTGGTGCAAGAAATTTGTACGGCCTTCGACGGTTGCGCTGGAGATCGGCCCAGGTGGGGGGCGCTGGACTCAATTCCTTTTTGAAGCGAAGCATGTCTATCTTGTCGACATCAATCCGGAGATGAAAAACCTTATTGCATCGGCATTTCCCGAGAAGAAGAACTGGACTTTTTGCCAAAGCAGCGGATCGGACATTCCCAACGTGGAGAAAGGTTCTGTAGATTTTGTGTTTTCCTTCGGTGCCTTGGTTCACATGGAGGTACCGATAATCTTCAAATACCTCGTCAATCTCAGGCCGCTTCTCAGCGTCGGAGCGGACGTGGTGCTTCATCACTCGGACAAGTCGATCGCCTCGAGAAAATTCATCTTGAGTTCAGCCTTTTCCGGCAATTCGCCGGACATCATGCGCAATGTTGCACATTCATCCGGCTATCAATACATCACGAATGTCCGATTTGGGGCGTTCAATGCATCGATTTCTTATCTGAAGCCTGTCCGCGGGTAATTTTTGCATTCTTTCCAGTCTGACGGCAACTCTTTGGTTCTGGAACACACGGATCCGGCTTGGACAGATGATTGGCGGGGTAGTCGCCCGGGAACTATTCCCAAGTCCTTGATTGACTGTGCCGGCTGCGGCATTTGCAGGTTTCGGTTTTGCAGGAAAGCAACGGTTTGATGCCTGTTTTCTTGCAAATTGATTTTGCGATTCACGAGCGTCCGAAAGCATGATTCACTCTGGCTGAGAGATCGGCCGGGGAGATTCGCCATGAAGCCACGGGAGCGCCGCGAGACGGGAGCCCAGGACATGTTCCGCTCGCGCCTCGACCAGATCATCAACTTGAAGCACGAGCTGGTGAAGCTTTCGAAGGCGGTGTCGTGGAGCTTCGTCGAGGCGAAGTGCGGCGCGGTCTATGCGGATGGCCCCGGCATGCCGCCGTTGCCGACGCGGCTGATGGCGGGATTGGCCATCCTCAAGTTCACCTTCGATCTCTCGGATGAAGAGCTGTGCGCCCGCTGGATCGAGAACCCCTACTTTCAGTTCTTCTGCGGCGAGGAGTTCTTTCTCCACGAACTGCCATTCGACCGGTCGTCGATGACCCGCTGGCGGCAGAGGATGGGCGAGGAGCGGGTCGCCGCACTTCTCCAGGAGAGTCTGAGCGTGGCGGTCGGGACGGGGGCGATGGCGCCGCAGGATACCCTCCGGGTGATCGTCGACACGACGGTGCAGCCGAAGAACGTGATGTTCCCGACCGATGCGAAGCTCCTCCATCGGGCGCGCGAGAAGCTGGTGGCCCTTGCGAAGCAGGTGGGCCTCGATCTGCGCCAGAGCTACACGCGGGTGGGCAAGTTCGCGCTGATCAAGCAGCAGCGCTACGCCCATGCCAAGCAGTTCAAGCGGGCGGGCAAGGCGCTGCGCAGGCTCAGGACCTATCTCGGTCGCACCATCCGCGACATCGGCCGGCAGATCGCGGGCGACGATGAACTGCAGGGCATCTTCCGGCAGCCCCTGCATCTGGCATCGCGGGTTCTCGAACAGCGGAAGAACCAGCGCGGCAAAAAGGTCTACAGTCTTCACGCCCCGGAAGTGGAGTGCATCGGCAAGGGCAAGGCGCACGCGCCCTACGAGTTCGGCGTCAAGGTATCCGTGGCCACGACGCTGCATCGCTCAAGGGGCGGCCAGTTCGCGCTCCATGCCAAGGCCCTGCCGGGGAACCCCTATGACGGACACACTCTGGCCGCCGTGATCCCCGAGATGGAGGCCGTGATCGGCAACGGGCTCGACCGCATCCTTGCCGATGCCGGGTATCGCGGCCACAACGCGCCGCTCAGTCACCGCTTCAAGATTTACACCTCGGGCCAGAAGCGCAGGATGACGCCCGCCATCAAGCGCGAGATGCGCAGGCGCGCGGCAATCGAACCCGTCATCGGCCACATCAAGACCGAGCACCGCATGGGCCGCAACTATCTCGCCCACACGCAAGACGATGCCGTCAACGCCGTCCTCGCCGCCGCCGGATACAACTTCCGCCTCCTCCTCACCTGGCTGAGGCTTCTTTTGCGCCTGTTGCTGGCGACGATCTTCGGCCCGGTCAGACCGCTTCAGGCGTGAAAATCGGATTGTTCACGGGGGACGGGGTAGGTGCAGCTCTTTGCAGCTGCATTTCGCGAAGTGGTCGACGGCCGCTGACCCAACGAAGTTCTCTGAGTGAAGTTTCTCAACCGCCAATCAAGCGGGCTACGATCGGCCGCCAGAAACGGACAAATGCCTGCCGCGCAAAACCATAACAATCTTTCATGAGCGCCACGCTCTCCCGCCTGATACCGATTCTTGCCGTCATTCCGTCCAGAGCGGTGCGGGCGGAAATCTCCAGTCCATCCAAAGTTGCAAGTGGAACTTGGAGGATATCCCCATGGTCAAGCGCCCCGGCACCCAGAAACTCTCTCTCGACTTGCATGTTTCCGATCCGGTAATGGCGGATGATGTCCTCCAATACGCCGATCGGGATGAGCCGGCCGGCGTGGCGCCGTTGGCCGGCGGGGTTCATGCTGGATACATCGGCGAGAATCCGCGCCCGCGCCTTGGCCGGAATTTTCGCCGTTTTCAACTCTCGCACAAGCAGAGCGGCTTGCGGCGAGGCGGATATGTTCCGCATTTCCGGTGGAACCGGATTTGGTGTCCGGAAGGTTTTGATACCCAAAGCGGCGTAGAAGCGGGAAACAACGTCCGCCGGTGATTTGCTCCGGTAAGGAAGAAAGCGGCAGCCGGGCCCGAAAACTTTTTGGAATATCCCTATCGTTTTCTCATAATCGAGGAAGCCAAATTCCTTTTGCCGATTGACGAAATCGGCGGGTTGATCGTCGATGTCGTTGTTCGGGTTCGACAGGAGCTCGACATACATCGACTCGAGCCATTCGGCCTGCGAGCGGAAGAAAACCACGGGAACGACCTGGTGGCCTGAAAATGCGGCTACGATCCTTGCCAGCGTCTCCTCGCCCGCCCAGAAGCGGTGCGACAGGATATTCTCGCACGACAGAATCACCGTCTCGATTTTTTCCCCCAGCAATTCGAGTTCGGCATACAGCTCGCTGAGGAGAGACTGGTTGCCGTTTAGAAGATTGTTGAAAAGTCGCGCATGCCCCGCCGTCCGGTTGCGCCGGTAGCCTCGTCCCCGTTCGCAGCCGGTAATCGGATAATAGATTTTCCGCTGGCGCAGGAGCCGGAATCGATTGGCCTCAAAATGGGCCTGTAGCGAGGAGGTGCCGGTCTTCGGCATCCCGCAATGCAGCACGATTTTGAATTGTTTTTGCGCGGCAGTGTCGTGAGGCCCCAGCCTTTCTCCGAATTTTGTGAACCGCGTGAATCCGAGGTAGCGGCACACACATGCTTCATCGCCCGGCGTGTCGATCAGCTTGGCCAGCAGGATCTCGTCCGGCGCGATCCGCCGGCCGGCAACCACGTCGCAGAACAGTTGGTATTCTCTCCGGCGCGCCAGCAGTTTTAGAAAATCGGCATCGAATTCCCGGATTCGCTCCGCGCGATCGCTGCCGCCGTCAAGATAACGGAAGGAGGCAAGTTCCCCGGCGCCCCAGGTGGCTTCACCCAGTGCATCTATAAATTTCCGGATTTCCGCTGGAACGCCTTCTCCCCGGTATGACGAAGCTTTCCGGAACAGCGGTCTCCAATAACCCAGGACGGCCCCATAATAGAAACCGAGGTTCTCCCTGAGGAACAGCGGACTGCGGGCGGCAGGAATCTTGGCAAGCAGCTTATTCAGTTCCTCGACATGTACGGCGAATTGGGCAAGTTGATCGAGAGAAACTGTCTTCATTGTGGATTGAGGATGAATCCTGTGATCCACCAAGTTGTCCAGGATCATTCCGATCCGGCCTGCGCGAAGCAAAGCCTCCGTGAAGAATAGCCGATCCTCGCGCTGCCGCAGCAACGCGGAGAACCGGATGCCGCTTTCGTCCAGGAACTTCCGCCGGTAAAGGAATTGCCAGCAAGTGGTAATGTTCACGATCTGCGGAAATTCATCGGCGTTGGCGATCAGTTTGGGTTCGTGGAGCCCAAAATCGGGTCCGGAAGAAATGAATCTGCCAGTCCTGTTGACGCGATTGTAGTTGCACCGCAGCATGTCGGTCCCGAGCTTGACGGCATGGCCGTGCCAGACTTGCAGCGCGTTCTTGGACGAGTAGAAATCGTCGCTATCCAGGAATGCGACGTATTCACCCTTCGCCTTGTCGAGGCCCAAATTGCGCGCCCGGGCTTGTCCGATGTTTTCAGTGAGGGCGACAATCGACGCCGAAGCTGTACTGGAGAGGATATCGCGGGCTATGCTTAGCGTCCGGTCCGTGCTGCGGTCGTCAATCAGAATTATCTCGAAGTTGCAATCCTTTTGGTCCAAGATCGACTGAAGACACTGGCGGATGTAGCTTTCCACATTATATGCAGGTATTATGACGCTGACTGCAGGGTTCATCGCGCGACTGGCCGTGTCTTGAGGAAGATTGCCGGCCAACATACACCAGCGCTTTCTCGGTTTGAAGTGGTAATCCTGCCGGGACCTGCGCTGCGGGACTTGCATTGAACCGATAGCTCCGAATCCAGGGCGGAAATTGCAAAGAGGAGATAGGATGCCGACGCAAACAGGTATGAAAAAGCCGGGAACCCCGGTAAACCCCAGTGTGGATGTGACCGCCGCCGCCCTGGGCCGCGCCATCTGGCGCGCCACGGTGCTCGAAGAGAAAAAGCCGATGGACAAGGCACAGCGTCAGGCCCTGTGGCAGACCGATCATGAGCGCTATCTGGAACTCGGCCGCAAGGTGGTGAAAGAGATCAGAGCCATGCGCCGCGAACGGCAGGCTGCCGCGGGGGAGAAGCAATAGCCCGTGAGCGCGCGTTTCCCGGGCCGCACTGCAGCCGTCACCGGCGGTGCCTCGGGCATCGGCTACGCCATTGCCGCGCGGCTCGCCGCCGAAGGCGCCAAGGTGGCGATCTGGGATGTCAATGAAATGGCGGCCGGCGATTGCGCCACCCGCCTGGGTGCCGCCGCCATCGGCATTGCGGTGGATGTGGCGGATGAGAATTCGGTGGCCGCCGCCGCCGCGATGACCGTGGAGCGGCTGGGCGGCATCGACATTCTCGTCACCAGCGCCGCGATCACCGGACCCAACGCGACGCTCGCCGAATATCCCGCCGAGCAGTGGCGCCGGGTCATCGACATCAACCTCAACGGCGCCTTCTACTGCAACCGCGCCGTCGTGCCCCACATGCTGAAGACGGGCTACGGGCGCATCGTCAACATCGCCTCGATCGCCGGCAAGGAGGGCAATCCCAATGCCTCGGCCTATTCGGCCTCCAAGGCGGGCATCATCGGCATGACGAAGTCGCTGGCCAAGGAACTGGCCAAGACCGATATCACGGTCAATTGCGTCACCCCCGCCGCGGTCCGGACGCCGATCTTCGAGCAGATGACCCAGGCCCATATCGATTTCATGCTGTCGAAAATCCCCAAGGGGCGTTTTGGCACCGTCGAGGAAGTGGCGAGCCTCGTCTGCTGGCTGGCGAGCGAGGAGTGTTCCTTCTCCACCGGTGCGGTGTTCGATGTCTCCGGCGGCCGCGCCACCTACTGAGTCCGCAGCGGACTATTGCATCACGAGCCATTCGCTGATTAGCTGAGGCCCGGCCGGAAGCGGAAACGCATCCGGATGTGGGAGGCATGTGCATGGCGTTGCTCGACGTCCGCGGCGTGTCGAAGAATTTCGGCGCCATCCAGGCGTTGACCGACGTGAGTCTGACGATGGAGCCGGGCGAGGTGGTCGGCCTGATGGGCGACAACGGCGCCGGCAAGTCGACCATGGTCAAGCTGGTCGCCGGCAATTTTCCAGCGAGCGGAGGCGAAGTCGCCGTGGACGGCGAAATCTGCCACTTCCACAAGCCGGTCGAGGCCCGCGCCAAGGGCATTGAAGTGGTCTATCAGGACCTGGCGCTCGCCGACAATCTCACCGCCGCCCAGAATGTCTTCCTCGGCCGCGAGATCAAGAAGGGCGTCTGGCCCTTCGACATTCTCGACAAGCAGGCGATGATCGACCGCTCGGCCGAACTGTTCCAGGAACTCAAGTCGGAGACCCGGCCGCGCGACCTGGTCAGGAAAATGTCGGGCGGCCAGCGTCAGGCGGTGGCCATCGCCCGCACCCGGCTCTCCAATGCCAAGATCGTGCTGATGGACGAGCCGACCGCGGCGATATCGGTGCGCCAGGTGGCGGAGGTCCTCGAACTCATCCGCCGGCC
>CAYOZR010000021.1:0-29988 GCA_964408555.1 uncultured Aestuariivirga sp. | reverse complement strand
TGGGCGAGGTGATGTTCCGCGGCAATGTGGTGATGAAGGGCTATCTCAAGAATCCGAAGGCCACAGCCGAGGCCTTCAAGGGCGGCTGGTTCCATTCCGGCGATCTCGGCGTGCTGCACGTGGACGGCTATATCCAGCTCAAGGACCGCTCCAAGGACATCATCATCTCGGGCGGCGAGAACATTTCATCGATCGAGGTGGAGGACGTACTCTACAAGCACCCGGCGGTGCAGGCCGCCGCCGTGGTGGCGAAGCCCGACGAGAAATGGGGCGAGACGCCGTGTGCCTTCATCGAGCTCAAGCCCGGCAAGAGCGCCACGGCCGAGGAGATCATCGACTGGTGCAAGGCGGGGCTCGCCAAATTCAAGGTGCCGAAGCATGTGGTTTTCGCGGAGCTGCCAAAGACGAGCACCGGGAAAGTCCAGAAGTTCAAGCTCAGGGAAAGGGCGAAAGGGGTGTTGTAATGGTCCGAAACGCCTGGCCGCGTGAGTCTCCCACTGTTTGTCATCCCCGCACTTGTTGCGGGGAACCATTGTTTCGCGTTCTGCGGCGTTCGGGTATGTTGCACCATGGGTCTCCGGAACAAGTCCGGCGATGACAAATTGGGAAAGTGCATCTGGCGCAAGTGTGAGAAGGCGGCATGAGCAGAAGCAATTCACGAATTCACCCAAGCGCACCCAACATCTTCGCCGATCTCGGATTACCTGATGCCAAAAGCCATTTCCTGAAGACCCAGATCGTCGCCGAACTTTATCGTCTCTGCACGGTGCGGAAGCTGTCGCAGTCCAAGGCGGGCGCGTTGATGGGCATCAGCCAGCCGGAAGTCTCGTGCCTGTTCAAGGGACATTTCCGCGAATATTCGGTTGAGCGGCTGATGAATTTTCTCACCGCGTTCAGCCGGGACGTCGAAATCGTCGTGCGGCCTTCGAAATCCCGTAGCAAAGTGGGCCAGATCAGGTTTGCGCCGGAAGCCGCGTGAAGGATTTTGCAGAAGATTGGCGTCAAAAAGTTCAAGTTGCGGGAGAAGGCGAAGGAAGTGTGATGCGGTATTATCCCTCGAAAGTTGTTGGCGTTAGGTATGAAGGTCGTGACCGGTACATCCGCCGCAATGTGCAAATCGGGGATTCTCTGCAGTTTCTGCCCGAACCTGACAATCCGCACAGTTCCGACGCCGTTGCTATCTATCATGCTAAAACCAAAATTGGGTACGTTCCATCCGAGAAGCGGTGGATTAAGGACTCGATCGCGGAGGGCGATACTCACGAAGTCGAAGTAACAGAATTGATTGAGAACGATGACGGTCAACTCGTTGCCCTTGCCATAACTGTAGGCGTATTGGATGCACCATTAGAATCAAGCGCACTTCCACTGCACCTCATGACGCTCGAAAGCCTGCGGAGTGAACTGCTAGTGTTGATCTCAATAGCAAAATTGGATTCTCGATTGGTCAAAGCTGAAAGAGAATTGATTCTGCGCTATGCTCAAGAAAGGGCATTGGACAAAAATCTTGCATTTGACGCTGACGTGGCCGCTCATATTGACAAATGGGTAAAACGGCAAGACCCAACGCTTGCGGAAGCAATCCTGCACGTGGAGCAATTGGCTTCGACTGATCCTAGCGCTCTGGGGGCTCTTTTTCAGGTCACAGAAATTGTTGCCGGGATCGATGGAAAAACTCAGGAGGACGAGCTTCGTCGTGTTTCGGAATTGCAGGACATGATCCGGTACTTGCATTCGAAGCAGTAGTTTCAATCGTTCAAGAGTGCTCTTACTTCATTGTTTGCCAAATGCCACGTCAACTTGCGGCATTTGGCAAGGCGTGGTACCATTCGTACATGAACATTCATCCCGCCGCCATCGCCGATCCGCTCGATTATGAGGCGATCGAGAAGGGTGTTTCCGCCCGGCAGGTGCAGGAGTTGATCCGCAAGGGCGCGCTGGCGCGCGAGGACCTATTCCGCGCCATTCCGGAGCGGACTTTCAAGCGCCGCCTCGCCGCCCGCGGCAAGCTCAGGCTGGAGGAGGCCGATGCCATCGCCCGCATCCTGCGCGTCAACGCGCTGGCGCAATGGGCCTTCCAAGACGAAACCGCGGCGCGGGCGTTTCTCGATCTTCCCAATCCGGCGCTGAAGAACCGCATGCCGCGGATGATGGCGCAGACCGACGCCGGGGCGCGGGAAGTCGAAGCCCTGCTGCACCGGTTCGTCTACGGCGACCATAGCTAAAACGCGATGGCTTTCGTTTGGCGGCTTGCCGATCCGCGCTTCGCCATGGACCTCGAAGGCAGCGGCAACCGGCGCTTCGGGGCGCGCTGGAATTCGCCGGGGCGCGGCGTCGTCTATTGCTCGGAAAACCTGGCGCTCTGCGTTCTCGAAAATCTGGTGCATCTCAATCCGGCGATGCGCCTGCGCCTGCCGCCGCGCCTGGCCGTGCGCATCCGCATTCCCGACGGCGTCGAAACAACGGAGATCGCCGCCTTGCCCGATGGCGAAACGGCTACGCGCTGCCGCGCCATGGGCGACCGCTGGCTGGAGCAGGGCCGCAGCCTGGTGCTGCGGGCGCCGTCCTTCGTGGTGCCGCTGGAACGCAATGTGATGCTCAATCCCCTGCACCCGGCGATGCGGCGGGTGCGGATCGTCGAGACGGTGCCGTTCCGTTTCGACGAGCGGCTGGCGACTACGGCAAGCTCCGGGATTTGACCGGGCCAAGCCCGCGCAGGGCGACGGCCAGGGCGAAAGCCACCGCCAGCACGGCGGCGCAGAGGGCGAAGGCAAAGCGGGTGGAAACGCTTGCGGCGATCCAGCCGAAGAGCCACGGCGCCAGGATGCGCGGCAGGCCCGCGACGCTCGAGACGAAGCCGATGGCGGCGGCGCGGTTGGCGGGGACTTGGCTTGCCGCCAGCGCGAAGATGCAGGGGATGAGGACCGCGTTGCCGAAACCCACCAGCGCGAAGGCGGCGACGCTCACCGCGAAATCCCGCGAAAGGCCCAAAATGGCAAAACCGGCGATGCCGGCCAGCAGCGATGCCAGCATCAGAGGCAAATCGCCGAAGCGGTGGCGCAGCCCATCGGCCTGAAAGCGCAGGGCCGCATTGCACAGACCGTAGAAGGCGGCGCCGAGGCCGGCGATGGCGGCGAGCGCCGGCGCGCTCTCGTCGAGCAGCTTGGCCGACCACATGACCGACGCCGTCTCGGCGGCAATCACCAGGCCCGCCGCCAGCCCCATGATGACGAGCGGCGCGCGATGCGAGCGAGCTTCTCCCGGCGGCCGCGCTGCGGCGATCGGCGGCCGTCCCGGCAGATGGCGGTCGACGGCAAACCAGGCGGCGGCGAAGCAAGCAACGGAGATGAGGGCCGGGCTCCAAGGGCCGATTGCGACGGAGGCGAAACTCGAAGCGATGGCGAGTGCCGCCATGGCCGCCGAGGCGGCACCGTGAAAGGTCACGAAGGTGGGGCGTCCCAGATCGCGTTCGATGGCGCTGCCTTCGGCATTCATGAACACATCGAGGCCGCCGAGGCTGGCGCCGAGGAGGACGAGGCTGGCGAAGAAAACCAATGGCGAGGCGCTCGAGAGCAGGGACAGTGTCGCAAGACCCGCCAGCGGAATGACGGCGAGCAGGGCAGAACGGTTGCCGGTGTGCCGCGCCAGCCTGCCGCCCAGCGCCATGGCCGCCACATTGGCGGCGGTGAAGGCGGTAATGCCGATGCCGAGATCGAAATTGCCGATACCGGCGTTGCGGGTGACCGCCGGAATGGCTCCCGCCCAAGCGCCGATCGAGGTGCCGAAGGCGATGAAGACCGCCATGATGGCGCGGCGCGGCGTTGCGAACAGGGTTAGAATCGGCATGGTGGCCGGACCATAGAGAAGCCGTCTGGAGGCGGCAAATCAGGCCACGGGTTTTCGCCACATGGCGCCCAAGCGCTTTGCCAATGCGCCGGGCTTCTCGGCAAAGCGATGGTGGGCGCGCTCCTCGACCCGCGCGAGAAGTCGGGCGCGGCGGCCGGCGATCGCGGCTCGCGCCTCCTAGAGCCTCGCGGGAGTGGAAAAGCCCGAGGCACCCGCCACAGCCAGACGCTCCAGTTCTTCGAGATCGTTGAGATCGCCGAGCGCCGCGCGCAGGCTGGTGAGTTCCGTCCTCCAGAGGCGGATCGGATCCGGCCACAGGGGCTCGACAATCTCCAGATGGTGCAGGTGGTGGATGACCGATTTGCGCGCCGCGTGCAGATGGGCAATGTCGCGAGCCGCGAGACCCGCCCGCAGCTTGCGGCGGGCCGTTGCATAGGCATCGCGCAGGCCTCTCACGAAGGGCGCGACATCGTGCTTGGGCAAGCTCCAGTCGTTGATCGTGCCGCGCAGTTTCTCGATGCTGCGCCGGGCTTCGGCAATGGCCTCGCTCAGAACCGCAGTTGCCGATTGATGGCCATGGGCCGCGGATGCGAGATGCGCGAGTTCGGCGAGGGCGGGATTTTCCGGCGAACCACGGGAGCCGAGTTTCGCCACGGCCTCCGGCAGGGCTTCGGCGCGGCGGGCTCCGGCAATGGCGTGGGCGGCGGCGCGCAGCCTTCGATCGGCCTTGGCGAAAGCCGCCTTGCCGATTGCCGGTTTCAGCAGGCGCAACAGGCCGCGCATGAATTTGAGACGCTTGCGCGCGCCATGGACGCCGTGGCCCGCCGCCGCCCGGTCGAGGTCCTTCGCCAGTGCCGACAGCGTCTGGCGCGCCAGGCGGCGCAACGCCTCGCCCACGGGCCGGTCTGTCCGGATCGATGCCATGACCGCAAATCTGGCGGCTTGCGCCGTCACAATCAAATAAAGTCGCCCAGGGGGTTCACAAGGAGGGTGGCGATTGCTACATAGCCTTCGCACCGATGACGCGGGATGGAGCAGTCCGGTAGCTCGTCAGGCTCATAACCTGAAGGTCGTTGGTTCAAATCCAGCTCCCGCAACCAATAAAAGCCCGTCAACTCAACGAGTTGGCGGGCTTTCCCAAAACCATAGGTGGGTCAGGCGCGTCCAGGCTAGGACGCGGGCCGGCTTGCCAGCACGCGATCGAGCGCTGCCCGCAATCGGCGGCCGAGTTCGGCGATTTCCGCCTCGGTGATGATCAGCGGCGGGGCCATGACGAAGCAGCCGGCGAGCGGCCGCACGATCACGCCTTCGAGCAGGCCCGCCTCATAGATATCCTTGGTGACGCCGCCGACCTTGAGGCTGCCCGCGGCGCCCGCCCGGCCTTCGCCCGGATAGGCGACTTCAAGCGCCCCGGTCAGGCCCCATTTGCGGTTGCCGACCACCAGCGGATGGCCGAGGAAGCTGTCGAGCATCCGGTTCCAGTGCGGGATCATGCGGCGCACATGGCCCAGAATGTCGCGCTCCGCGAAGATGTTGAGCACCTCGTTGGCCACCGCCGCTGAAACCACATGGGCATGATGGGTGGCGCCATGGGCGAACCAGCCCTTGGCCTCGTTGCCGAGATCGAGACGGCGGTTGAACTCCTCGCCCATGACGATGCCGGCAATCGGCATATAGGCGCCGGAAATGCCCTTGGCGCAGGTCAGGCAGTCGGGCTCGAGGCCCATGGTCTCGGTGGCCCACATGCGCCCCGAGCGGCCGAAGCCCGTCACCACTTCGTCGATGAACAGCTGCACGCCGTATTTGCGCAGCACCTTGGTGATTTTCGGAAAATAGCTGGCGGGCGGCGGAAACATGCCCGACGACACCGAAACCGGTTCGGCGATCATCGCGCCCACGGTTTCCGGCCCGGCCTCGACGATCGTCTGCTCCAGTTCGGTGGCGAGCCGGCCGGTGAAGGCTTCCTCGTCCTCGCCCGGCAGCGCCGCATTGGGCCAGCTCGGATGGCTGACCTGCAAAGAGAAGCCCATCGGGATGCCGAAACTTTCGTGAAGTTCCTGAGAACCACCGAGCGCCGAAGTGGCGATCGTCGAGCCGTGATAACTCGCCCGGCGCGAGATCATCTTGCGGCGGTTGGGTTCGCCCGCGAAGCCGTTGCCGTACCACATGAACTTGATCAGGTGATCGTTGGCCTCCGAACCGGTGGTCGAAAAATAGATGCGCGGGTTCTTCACCGGCGACAGCGCCGCAAGCCGCTCGGTCAATTCCATCACGGCCGGCACGGTGCGGTGGATGGCTGAGGAATACATCGGCAATGCCTTCAGCTGCCGGGTTGCCGCCTCGACCAGGCGCTCCTCGCTGAAGCCGAGGGAGACGCAATAGAAGCAGGAGACCGACTCGATATAGTCCTTGCCGTTCTCGTCGAAAATGAAGATGCCCTTGCCGCGATCGAACACCAGCGGACGCTCGGTTTTGAGCCGCTTGAGATCGCTGAAACCGAGAAGAATCGAGTCGTTGCGGTAATTGCTGTTCTTTACTTCGATGTTCATGGCGCACGGTTCTCCTGCGGTGCGGCGAGCCTATTCCGCTGCCGCCCGAAGTCAATGTGCAAACGTGGCGGCGGCCCCTGCCGTCCCTGCAACTGCCTCTATTGACACGGCAATTGGGCGGCCTGAAGATCGCCTCCGCAATTCTAGGCAATCCGCTCCATGCATGGCGTCATCGAAAAACCTGCGACCTATCCGAGTCTCGAAGGCCGCAGCGTATTCATCACGGGCGGTGGCAGCGGCATCGGCGAAAGCTTGGTCGAGCATTTTTGCCGCCAAGGGGCGCGGGTGTGTTTCGCCGATATCGCGGAGGAAGCTTCGCGGGCCCTGGTGGCACGGCTGAAGGGCGGCGGCGCGGTCCCGCATTTCATCCCTTGCGATCTTCGCGACATCGAGGCGCTGCGGCGGGCGATTGCCGAAGCCTGCGAGCGCCACGGACCAGTGCGCGTACTGATTAACAATGCCGGAAACGACGAGCGCCATACGACGGAGGGCGTTTCGGTCGAATACTGGGACAACCGCATGCAGGTGAATTTGCGGCACCAGTTCTTTGCCGCCCAGGCGGTGCGCCCGCACATGCGTGACGCCGGCGGCGGCTCGATCGTCAATTTCGGCTCGATCACCTGGCTGGTGGGCGATCCCGACTGCCCCGCCTATGTCACGGCCAAGGCGGCGATCGGCGGGCTGACCCGCGCCCTGGCGCGCGAACTGGGGCCGGAGAAGATCAGGGTGAACTGCGTTCTCCCCGGCTGGGTCATGACCGCGAGGCAGGTGAAACTGTGGCTGGATGAGGCCGGCGAACGCCAGATCGCCGCCCGCCAGTGCCTGAAAGAGAAGCTCTATCCCCCCGATATCGCCCGCATGGTGCTGTTTCTCGCCGCCGACGACAGCCGCATGTGCACTTCGCAGAACTATATCGTGGACGGCGGCTGGGTTTGACAACCAAAACAACCAAATTGGAGGAGACGTCGATGACACTGAAAGTAAGCAGACGCACCGCCCTTGCAATGGCCCTCGCGGCACCCGCCATCCTGCGGTCCAGCCGCGCATTCGCGGCGAAGGAACTGCGGGTCATGGCCTGGCAGGGCTACGCCGACGACGACTGGGTCAAGGAGTTCGAGGAACAGACCGGCGCCAAGGCGAATATCGTGTTCATCGGAACCGATGACGAAATCTGGGCCAAGATCAAGGGCAGCGAGGGCAAGGATTTCGACGTCTTCGCGGTGAACACGGCGCAATTGCAGCGCTATATCGACGGCGGCCTGACCACGCCGCACGACCTGTCGAAGCTGCCGAACCAGAAAGAGGTTCTGCCGCGATTCCGCGACCTCTCGACCGTCAAGGGCGCCATGCGCGACGGCAAGGTGCATTCGATTCCATTCTGCTTCGACTCGATCGGCATCATCTACGACAAGGACAAGGTCAGTCCGGCGCCCGACAGCTTCGAAACTTTCTGGGACGAGAAATACAAGGGCAAGATCCTGGCCTATGACAACGGCGAGCACAATTTTTCCTTCACCGCGCTCACCCTCGGCATCGAGGATCCGTTCCACCTGTCGGACGAGCAGATGGGCAAGATCAAGGACAAGCTCATTGCGCTGAAACACAATGTCCTGAGTTTCTACACCACGCCCGACGAGGCGCTGCAGCTCTACAAGAGCAATGACGTGGCGCTGATCTGGGCCAATTACGGGCAGCAGCAGGTCAAGGCCATGTTGGATGCCGGAGCCAATATCGGTTATGTCAATCCCAAGGAAGGCGCGCTCGCCTGGCTCGACACATGGGCGATGACCAACGGCGTTCAGGACGTCGATCTGGCCGAGGCCTGGGTGAATTTCCTGCTGCAGAAGAAGATCGGCCAGCAGCTCTCCGAGCGCACCGGCTTCGGCAATACGGTTGTCGAGACCGGAAGCGCCGGGGCCAACGACAAGCTGGTATGGCTCGACTTCGTCGAAGATCCGACCAAGCGCTCCGATCTGTGGAACGAGATCAAGGCGCAGCCCTGAGGCTGATTGATTGCCGCGGGGCTATTGCATGCGCGCATCTTTTCTCCTTCCCCCCTCGCGGGGGAAGGTGGATCGCGCCGCAGGCGCGAGACGGAAGAGGGGGTTGGTTCCACGAGTTAAGTCGTACATTGGACTCGCGGAAACGCCCCCTCATCCGGCGCTCCGCGCCACCTTCCCCCGCGAGGGGGGAAGGAAAATAGCAGGGCGGGCTCACGATGCTTTTTGTCGGTAGTGCACGGGCCGGACTTTGGCCGCGCCTGCTGGCGGGTTTCGCCTACGGCCTGCCGCTCGTCTTCATCGTAGCTCCGCTCCTGAGCTTTCTGGCTTACAGTTTCTTCAAGATGGAGAACGGCCAGATCGTCCGAGCTCTCGGCCTTCTCAACTACAAGCGCTTCTTCAACGATGCGATCTTCATTCCGGTTCTCTGGCAGACCTGCCTTCTCTGTCTCGCGGTTGCCGCCCTGGCGACGACGATCGGCTTTCCCGTCGCCTTCCTGCTTGCCAATCTGAAAGGCCGCCGCCGCTATTTCCTCCTGCTCATGGTGCTGGTGCCGCTGCTGATGAGTTACATCATCAAGATTTATGCGATCCGCAGCATTCTCGGCGGCAACGGCTTTCTCAACCGCTTTCTGCTGTGGACCGGGCTGATCGAACAGCCGCTGACACTTTTCGTGTTCAATCTCAATGCGGTGCTGCTGACGCTGACGGTGCTGCTGATCCCCTTCGCCATCTTGCCCATCTTCCTGTCGCTCGAACGCATACCGCGCAGCCTCATCGAAGCCTCGAGCGATCTCGGCGCATCGAACCTGCAGACATTCGCCCGGATCGTCGTGCCGCTGAGCCTGCCCGGCATCGTCACGGCGGCGACATTCGTGTTCGTGCTGGCGATCGGCGATTTCCTGACGCCGCAGATGGTGGGCGGGCAGAGCGGCTTCACCTTCGGGCGGATCGTCTACAGCCAGTTCGGCACGGCCTTCAACTGGCCGTTCGGCGCGGCGCTCGCCGCCATTCTGGCGATGGTGGTGATCGCCGTCATTGCCGCCGGAAACCGGCTGGAGCGCCGCCAGAGATGATGCGGCTGTCGACCAATACGATTGCGGCGCTGTCGGCGGTGACGGGTGCGGTTTTCATGCTGCTCTACGGCCCCCTGTTCATCCCCATTTTTTCCTCATTCTTCAGCGTCGCGCACGGCGACGTGCAGTGGAACGATCCATCGCTCTCTTCCTATACGGCGCTGGTTGCAAATGAAGGCATCCTCGAGGCCGTCGGCAATACCTTGATCGTCGGCTTTTCGGCGACCCTCTTGTCGCTCGTATTCGGTACCCTGCTGGCGCTGCATTATTGCGGCGGCAAGTCGGCGGGCCGCGAGGCCATGCAGTTCGCGGTGTTTCTGCCATTCCTGATGCCGCCGATCATCACCGGCCTGTCGCTGCTGATCTTCTTTCGCGAGACCGGCATTCCGCGCTCGCTGATGACCGTCATTGCGGGACATACCGTCTTCGTCCAGGCCCTGGCCTATCGCACCATCGTGGTGCGCCTGCAGTCGATCGGACCCAGCATGATCGAGGCCTCCACCGATCTCGGCGCGTCCGCCTGGCAGACCCTGATCCATATCGTTCTGCCCAATCTCCGCAGTACCCTGATCGGCGCCGGCGTCTTGAGTTTCGCCCTGTCCTTCGATGAAACCCTGATCACGCTTCTGGTCACGGGCACCGACAGCACCCTGCCGATCAGATTGTGGGCCATGATGCGCCTGGGCTTCACGCCCGATATCAATGCGCTCGTGGCGATCATCCTGGCGCTGACAGCCTTGCTTTGCGTGCTGGCGGTGCGCCAGCTTCTGCCCGCCGAGCTGGAGACCGGTGACTAAATTCGGCCGGAATGGCTGCCAGCGAGCCAGGTGAAACACTGGAGCCACAGCCGGCGATAGCCCTCCCATTCGGCAAAACTCCGCGGCAGCCAGTGCGGGCCGATATCGGAGGTCCAGGCCATGCTGCGTCCGGCCACACTCGGCCTTCAACGGCATGACGCCCGGCGAAGTCTATGAAAGGAGATTGGCAGGCGAAAAACTGGCGGCATGAACAGCAACCCGAACCACCTTAGACAAGCCGCCAAACTGTCTCAGGAAATGGGTCCACCTCTCTACCGGTACAGCCCTCGTGAATGACGAAATCTATCTCGGGGGCGCAAAATAGCTTAAAGAGGTAGCGCATTCGCAGTCAAGAGACATGAGCGGCGAAGGCCTCAAATCGGGCAGACGGGCGCATGACGACGAACACGGCTGAATCAAAGGCCTTACGCCTCGCCCGCTACTTGAAAGAGTTTGTGGGCCTGCGCAGCAGTACGATTCGCGACGTAGACAAATACGAGTCGGTGCTGTGGTTCGGCGAAATGCCGCAAGTGCCCGAATGCCGGAGCCCATCGTGGAACGATGAGTTCGAGCCGGGCGACCCTTGGCTGGAAGTACACAAGCAGCAATTCCCTAAACCGCCAATTCCTTCTGAGGTCATCCTTCCATGGATCGATCAACAGGCCCTGAAGCAAGCTACCGTCGAGATGCCGTTACTCCGACGGACCAAGTTAGAGCCTGACCTTGACGCCGAGATTGGTGACGGGGAAGAACCGCCTCTGATCGAGCGTCACGTTGACAATTACCCGGAGGTGACCAGGGCATACGAGATTTATCGCCCCGGCTGGCAGGCATGGTCTAACGAATATCGGCGTCGCGGTAGCATTCAGAAGGTCTATGCCGAACTCTTTCACTTGCACACCCAAGTGCAGAAGCAGGGCGAAATCGTCGAACTCGTTCTCGGCTTAGGTCTCCTCGATTGGCGCAACTTGGTCAAAGGCAAGGCCACTTCCATACGGCGTCACGTCGTCACGGCGCGCGCCGATTTGCACTTCGATCCTGCCACCGGAATCATCCGATTGGAAGGCGCTGCCGATGGCGCGCAACTGCGGATCGAGGACGACATGCTGGAGGCAGAGCTACGTCCTGAACGCAGCCACTATGCCGGCGTCGGAGAGCAACTGAAGGCCATCGACGACGACATCTGGGACCGGCCCAGAATGTTTACGGCCCTTAAATCTTGGGCGGAGGCACTTCATGCTGATTCCGAGTGGTCCCCTGATTTGAAGCCGGCAATCGGCACCGCAGATAAGCCAATGGTGAGCTTCGCCCCGGCTCTGATCCTGCGTAAGCGTACGCAAGTAGGAATGGTACGGACTTACGATGCCATCATTAGTCAGTTGAACAGTAATCCCGAAATAGTACCCCCTGGCTGGGGCGGTTTGATTGATGATGAGGATGATAACGATGATCCTGAATCATCGTCGGTGCCAGATGGCATAGCGGTACCGCCTTATCCGAACTCACAGGAGGTTTACTTCCCTCTACCGGCCAATCGCGAGCAGCGACGCATTGTCGAAGCTATCAACCAGCGCCGCGGCGTCTTGGTGCAAGGACCGCCAGGAACCGGAAAGAGCCACACCATCGCGAACCTGATGTGCCATTTGTTAGCGACCGGAAAGCGTGTGCTGATCACCGCCGAAACAGGCCGCGCCCTCCGGGTGTTAAAGAATCAGCTACCCAAAGAAATTCAACCTCTTTGCGTCAGCCTTCTAGGGCAGGGCGGAGACGCTTTTGCGGAATTGAACTCGGCTGTTCAGGGAATCACAACACGGTTCGCCGCTTGGAGTCCGGGTGCTTACGGCGAACGTATTGCCGAGATAGATCGGGAACTGGGTGCTAACCGGCGTTCCCTGGCCCAAATCGACACCGAATTGCGGAGCCTGCGTGAGGACGAGACCTGCCCGCACAGCCTGATCAGCGGCGCTTATCAGGGCACCGCCTCGGCAATCGCGGGGCGGGTCGCCACCGAGCGCGAACGCTTCGGCTGGTTGCAGGTGCCCCGAGAGGCAAGTGATGATCCGCCGGTAACCCAAAAGGATATTGTGGCATGGCTGCACATCCGGCGCAGATACAACGATGATACAATTGCTAATGCCAAGCTTCGGGTACTTGACAGCGAGACCCTACCGACACCTGAAAATTTTGGCATCGCCGTCACCACCGAACGAGAAGCTAAAGAAGCTGTCCAGCGGCTCGCCGAACTCCAAAATCATCCGGCGTATCGCTCGATTGTCGCGTTGAAAGTCAGCGAACGTGCTAACTTGGACCGGGCAATGCGGGAGCTAATTGAGAGCCGCAGAGAGCTTTACCGTCTTTGCTACGACTGGTTGCCCCACGCGCTTACGGCAGCATTGGGCGGACGGCAGGCGCGCTGGCAAGCACTTCATGACGAGTCTCGGCGGCTGATTGATCAAATCGATCAACTCCTCGACGGTCTGGGTTCTTCATCCATATCGTTTCCACCGGAGAAGGAAGCCAAGCTTGTCCGCGCTGATGCAATGGCAGCCATCAATCATCTACAGGCCGGTGGCAAATGGACAAAATTTGGCTTCCTGACCCCAAAGGCAGTTAAGGAACGGGTTTATCTTCGTTACCAGGTTACGGTTGACGGTCAACCGGCTGACACCGAAGATCGGCTTTTTCTGATCTGCAACCATATTGACCTTTCTTTTGCGTTCGCTGATTTGGACCAAGCTTGGGCCGAATGCGGTGGTCTGCCGCCAAGCTCCCAGCCGCGAATACGTTTGGCGGCAGTCAAGGGGCAAGTCACAAGTCTTGGTGATGCCCTGGGTTATGCTCAGGCCTGTCTGAAGCTGGGGCGAAACCTGAGTGCGGTGGTGCCAGCCATTCCAGCGCCGGATTGGCTCAATGGGGAAGCAGAGAAGTGGTTGGAGATCATCGAGGCGTCTGCGACCGAAGAGCAACATCGGCTCGCTACTGAGCAAGTCACGGCTTGCATGCGTGATCTCAAGAGCATGCGCGACCTCCACGACGCGCATCCTGTCATAGCCTCACTCATCCATGCTGTCGAACAACGCAATGTTACAGCCTATAGCCAGGCCCACGACCGGGTGCAGCAGATAGAACAAACGAGGCGTGATCAGCAAATTCGCCAGCGAATAGAATCTGCACTTGGCACAGCAGTCCCTGCACTCATCGGCGCGGTGGCAGACAGCATCAGTGATACAGCCTGGGACGGGCGATTCACTGATTGGGAGCAGGCTTGGCCTTGGGCAATCGCTGACAACTGGCTGCAGAAGCGTACAGATTTCGCCTATCAACAACTGCTCTGGCAACGCCGTCACGATACCGATAAGGCTATCGGGGGATTGCTCGCCGAGTCGGCCGCCCTGCGTGCATGGACCCACTTCTTCAAACGGCTCTCCACCAAGGAATCGGCCGCACTCAAGAGCTGGCGCGAAGCCGTTAGGGCTATGGGCAAGGGCACGGGGCGCTCGGCCAGAATACAACGGCTGCGGCGTGAAGCCCGGCAATACATGGACCAATGCCGCGAGGCGATTCCGGTCTGGATCATGCCCCGGTATTTGGTGGCCGAGATGGTCAATCCCGCGCCAAACCGCTACGACCTGATCATTGTCGATGAGGCCAGCCAACTGGGTATTGAGAGCCTCTTCTTGCTCTATATCGCCAGGAAGATGGTGATTGTGGGCGACGATCAGCAGATCAGTCCCTACGGCGTGGGGATTGCCGACCAAGCCATCGCCGATCTTCAACATCATTACCTCGACGGAATCCCACACCATCACGCTCTTTCGGCCCAGAGCAGCCTTTACGCCAATGCGAAGATCCGCTTCGGACAAAACATCGTGCTGCGCGAGCACTTCCGCTGCATGCCGGAAATCATCCAGTTCTCTAACGACTTATGTTACGCTAGCAATGGCACACCGCTTGATCCGTTGCGTGCGTACCCGGCTAATCGCCTGAAGCCGCTTGTTCTCCGACATGTGCAAAGTGGATATCGCACTGGCAGCAGTGAGAACGCGGTAAATGAACCAGAGGCCGATGCGTTATTGGCCCAGATTGTCGCATGTATTGCCGATCCACGCTATGCCGCCCGCACGATGGGCGTAATCAGCTTGCAAGGAGAAGCGCAGGCCAAGCTTATCGAACGTAAACTCCTTGAAGTGCTTGAACCGGAGGTAATCGAAGAGCGTCGGCTGATTTGTGGCGACGCCTATGCTTTCCAGGGCGATGAGCGGCACATAATCTTTTTGAGCATGGTAGCCGCGCCCAATGAGCGTATCGGCACACTATCCGGTGACTCAGCGCGCCAGCGTTTTAACGTGGCTGCCAGCCGCGCCCAAGACCAACTGTGGCTCTTCCATTCGGCCACCATGGATGTCCTCAGTCCCCTCTGTATGCGCCACCGCTTGTTGAGTTACATGCTCAACCCCGGGCGCCAGACGGCTGGGGAAGGAAACCATCAATTCGAAACCCAGTTTGAGCACCATGTTTTTCAGCTGATTAGCGACAAGGGTTTTCATGTGCGCACCCAGGTGTGCGTCGGCGATCCCACCAATCACCGCTACCGTATCGATCTGGTTGTCGAAGGCATGCAGGGACAGCTCGCTGTCGAGTGCGATGGCGACCAATGGCATGGTCCCGACCGCTACGAACAGGACATGGCCCGTCAGCGCGACCTTGAGCGAGCCGGATGGCAATTCGTCCGTATCCGTGGCGGCGACTTTTATCGTGATCGCGCCAAGGCCATGGGGCCGCTTTGGGCAGAGCTCGATCGCCTCGGCATCAAACCTGGTGGTATCGATGAATTCGCGGCAGAACCGCCGCCACCCGCTGACAGTCAGAGCATCGAGCGCAAGGAAGTGGATGAAGTCGTTAACATCGACCCAATACCTGCCGACATCAGCGACGATGCAAATTCAACAGATCGCGATCTGCGTCCGGCAGACACAGTGCGGGATCAAAATGACGGAGATGGAGCGCGCGAACCTGTAAACATGGTGCGGACAGCTAACTCGCTTCTCGCCGATTATGTTGCCTATGACGGCCCAGCCAGCCCCAATCCTCGAACCGTCAACGTAGGTGTAGTCGCCGACGGCCTCTGCCGCATTATCGAGGTTGAAGGCCCCATGCTTGCGAAGCGGGCTTATGACATCTATTTGCGGGGCTGCGGCATTAAGCGGCTCGGTGGTGAGTTGAAGAGCGCCATGAACAAAGCCCTCGCGAGCGCCATTCGCCAAGGACGTGTAATTTCGGAGAACGAGCCAGGTGAGACAGGATTGATCTTCTCTACGGTCAGAACCAAGGGAAGTCCTCCTATCAAAGTTCGACACAGAGGACCCAGAACATTTGATGAAATACCCCCAGGTGAACTGCGGCGCGTTGGGCGGTACATTTTGGAACATCGTCAATTTGAAGCGGGCACTGACGAGCATCTGCGCGCCATTCTGGAAATGTTCGATCTCAAGCGATTGACGACGCAGGTCGGAACGACGCTGCTGGAAATGCTCGACAGACAAGATTAACCCACAGACGATCTGTTTGAGGATCAATAGAATGAGTCCACGAATTGGTGGCATTTTGCCCGTACAGTTACTTCGAATGGGCACCATCAGCAAATGTCGGTCTCGGCTAATGCGTGCCCCCGCAACCAACAAAAGCCCGTCAACTCAAGCAGTTGGCGGGCTTCTTGCCGATGTGCCAGCGAGCCAGGTGAAACACTGGAGCCACAGCCGGCGATAACCTTCCCACTCGCTGAAGCTCCGCGGCAGCCAGTGCGGGCCGATATCGGAGGTCCAGGCCATGCTGCGTCCGGCACCATGCTGGGTGAGTGCCAGGAGCGGCTGGTGGCCATAGTCGCCGCCGGTGGTGAGCAGGAGCTTGGCGCCGTCCTTGAGTCTCGTCTCATTATAGCCGAGCAGATAGGGCCACTCGCTCCCCAGACCCGCAAGCACCGGGTGGGTTTCGCCCGCCGGCGTGGGCCGGAAGCCTTCCGGCACTTCGACGCGGTCGTCATTGGCCAGTAGCGTCACTGGCAGGATCGCCTCGATCGGCGTGCGGGCATAGCGGGCGGCCCCGTTGATGCCCTGGAAACTGTAATAGCCGCCGATCATCATGAAGCCGCCGCCTTGGCCCACCCATTCGGCGATCAGCCGCAACCGGTTGGGCGTGCGCTGGCCGCGCACGTAACTGTCAGGATGCAGCAGCAGCGAATTGGCGCTGATATCGGACAGAACCACGACATCGTAGGTGGAGAGCGCTGAAAGCGTGTTGGGAAACTGGGTGGGGGCCAGATGACCGGGCAGATGCACGAGGTCCACCTCGCTGCCGGCCAGCGCCTGCTGCAGGGGGCCGATGCCGGTCTGGAACTCGGCGGTCACGAACTGGTCGAAGCCCTTGGTGTGGGAGGTGGTGCTGGACCATGACTCGCCGGCGAGTAAGACGCGTATCTTGCTCATCCGATCAATGCCTTCTCTCCGAGTTGCGGGCCAAGCACAGTCTGGCGCTCGATGGCCGGTTGCGTCAACCCGGCGGATGGGGCTCATTTGGCGGCGGGCGCCGATCTTATCCGCGGCCGATCAACGGCATTTTCGTCGCCATGACGGTGATGAACTGGACATTGGCATCGAGCGGCAGCGAGGCCATGAAAACCACAGCGCGGGCGACATTGTCCGCCGCCATGGTGGGCTCGGGCGCGATCCGGCCGTCGGCCTGGGGCATGCCATCCTTCATGCGCGCGGTCATTTCGGTGGCGGCGTTGCCGATGTCGATCTGGCCGCAGGCGATATCGTATTTGCGGCCGTCGAGGGAAGCGGACTTGGTGAGGCCGGTGATGGCGTGTTTGGTTGCCGTATAGGGGGCCGAATTGGGGCGCGGTGCATGGGCCGAAATCGAACCATTGTTGATGATGCGGCCGCCGCGCGGGCTTTGCGCTTTCATGATGCGAAAGGCTTCCTGGATGCAATAGAAGACGCCCGACAGGTTGGTGTCGACGACGGCGCGCCATTGCGCAATGGTCAGGTCCTCGAGATTGACGGTGCCGGGTGCGCCGGTTCCGGCATTGTTGAAGAGCACGTCGAGGCGGCCGAATTTCTGCCTGGCCGCGGCGAAGAGGGCGGCGACCGAGGCGGGATCGGTGACGTCGGTTTGAACCGCAAGGCTATTGGGACCGATCGCCTTGGCGGTTTCCTGCAGGGCCTGGATGCGGCGTCCCGCCAGAACCACGGCATAGCCTTCCTTGCCGAGCGCCAAAGCCACGGCCCTGCCGATGCCGGAGCCTGCGCCCGTCACCATTGCGACTTTCATGGACCAACTCCTCTTGCGATCAATCCCGCTTCAACGGCAATTCGCGCCAGGCCCTTGACGATCGAATTGGCATTGCCGGCGCGAGCCTTCAGTCCGGCGAATTGCATGGCCTTCACGTAGCGCGCCGCAATTCCTTCCGAGGCCAGCACCACATAGTCGGCGTCTTTCGGATTTGCGGCGCAGGCGTGGGCGATCTCGGTGCCGATCACCTGGCCCGACAGATAGGACGCCAGATGTTGCGGGGCCATCTCGTTGAAGAGGCCGAGTGAACGGGTGGAAAAGATGCGGTGCAGAAATCCGGCCGGGTCGGCAAGGGCGGCACGGACACCTTTGGTAAAGGCCTCCTCGCTCTCCGGGCCATCGCGCATGAGCTTACCGAGGATCGTGTGGTTCTTGAGCGCGGCGAAAACTTCGCCGGTCATGTAGGTGGCAAAGCGCAAGATTTTTCCGCCTTCGGTGGCGATCCATTTCGAATGGGTCCCTGGCGTCACGAAATATCCGCCGCCACTTTCGAGGCTGCCGAAGACCTGGGTTTCCTCGCCGCGCATGACATCGGGAATGCCGGAGCCCGAGCGAAAGGAAAGGCCGGTGGCGAAGGCGATGGCGCGGCCACGCCTGCTGGTGTGGCGGTGAAGTGCAGATACCAGTTCAGCGGGACCGGCGGGACAGGCGGCATAGGGCAATTCGATCCAGCCCTGGCGGCTGGTGATCATGCCGGCCGCGATGACGGGGAGCGAGACATCCCATCTACCGATGTGGCGCTCCAGTGCCGCATCGAAATCGCCGTCCTTGACCGCGAGAATGCCTTCGGGGGCAGACACCGTCTCGGTCACATGGCCCGCGCCATCCACGAGATAGGCGCGGAAGCTGGTGGTTCCCCAGTCGAGGGCGATGAATTGCCGGCTCATGGGCGATCAGAGCGGCTTCACCGCATCCGGCTTGAAGCGCGGCTTCACCGCCTTGAGCCGGTTGCGCAGGGCGGCGCCGAAGACGGGCGCCTCGATCTCGAATTCATCGCCATCCTCGGTCGCAATACCGTCGGCGATCGACAGCGTGCCGGTGCCGAAGAAATGGATGTGCAGATCGCCGGGGCGGCGGAAACCGTCATATTTGAAGTGGTGGAATTCGAGATTGGCGATGGTGTGGGACATGTTGGCTTGGCCGGTGAGAAAGGGCTTTTCCCAGATCACCTCACCCCTGCGGCGAATGCGGCTGCGGCCTTCGACATGCCGCGGCAACGTTCCCACGATCATTTCCGGGCCAATGGCGCATTGGCGGAGCTTGGAATGGGCGAGATAGAGATAGTTCTGCCGCTCCATCACATGATCGGAATATTCATTGCCGAGCGCGAAGCCGAGGCGATGCGGCCGGCCGGTGGGTCCCACCAGATAGATGCCGGCGATCTCCGGTTCCTCGCCGCCATCGAGCGCGAAGGCGGGACGCTCGAGTGAGGCTCCCGGAGCCACCAGCCAACTGCCGTCGCCCTTGTAGAACCATTCGGGCTGCACTCCGGCCTTGCCCTTTGCGGGTTTGCCGCCCTCCAGTCCCAGCTTGAACATCTTGAGGGAGTCGGTGAGCTCTTCGGCGGTGCCGGAAAGTTTCTGGTGCATCTTGTCGCGCGCCGCGGCGGAGCCCAGGTGCGTGAGGCCGGTGCCGGTCACCAGGCAATGGGCCGGATCGGGGTGGTCGGCGGGCAGCAAGAGGCGCCTTTCCTTGAGCGCCGCGGCGTAATCCTCCACGGTTCCGGTGGCCAGCGACTTGGCCGTCGCGGCGAGACCGCGGCCTTCCTTGATGGCGAGGCGGGCGAGATCGATGGTGCGGCTGACGCGCTTCAAAAGCCTGATATCGCCGCCTTCGACGAAGCCCGCGCGCCGTCTTCCCTTGCCGTCGAGCAACTGAACAATATGCATGGCAAACCTGCTTGTGTCTTCCGGGAGGCAGTCCTAACACAGGCCAAAAGCAAGTACGAGAGGACGGCCGATGACCAAAACGAAACTCGCGATCTATCGCAGCCTCGAAGGCCGCAGCGTGTTTGTGACCGGCGGCGGCGGCTGGGTCTAGCCGGCGAAGCGGTGCTTCTCGAAACCCCTGACGCCGGGATCGAAGCAGAACAGGCTGCCCTGCAGCGGGTGACGGGCGAGGTCCGCTTCCGGAACATGGAGCTGGGCGGTGGTCACGAACATGGTGTCGAGGTGCTCGCCGCCGAAGCACACGCAGGTGGCGCGGCGGGCGGGCATGGGCACGACGCGGTCGATGCGACCCCGGGGATCGATGCGCAGCACGCAGGAGCCCTCCCAGCGCGCGCTCCACAGATACCCCTCGGCATCGACGGTGGCGCCGTCGGGATAGCCGTAATCCTTCGCGTCATTGAAGACGCGGCGATTGGAGATCGTGCCGCTCGCGAGATCGAAATCATAAGTCCAGATCACCTGCGCCATGGAATCGGTGAAATAGAAAGTCCGGTTGTCCGGCGACCAGCAGGGGCCGTTGGAAACACCGATGCCGGTTTGTATCGCGTGCGCGGCGAAGTCCTCGCCGATGCGGTAAAGGGTGCCGGTGGCGGCGGTGATCGGCAGATCGGCGCCGTCTTCGGCGATGTTCTGCTGCATGGTGCCGAACCAGAAGCGGCCCGCGGCATCGCAGGCGCCGTCATTGCCGCGATTGCCGGGCTTGTCCGCTTCCGGCTGCAGCATCCGCGTGAGCGCGCCGGTGGCGGGATCGAAGATGTTGATGCCGCGGGCCGAGCCGACAATCAGGGTGCCGTCATGACGCTTGGCCATGGCGGTGACCATTTCGGAGAAATGCCAGGTGCGGAGCGCGCCGGATTTGAGATGAAGCCGGTGAATGCGCGACGGCAGCACGATGTCGAGCCACCACATAGCGCCTTCCTGGCTATCCCAGAAACAGCCTTCGCCAAGCCTGTCCTTGCTATCGGCGATGCAGGTCACGGGAATTTCGGTCACGTTCATGGGCGTCCATCCACGGGCCAGGTGTCGGCAATCTTGTAGCCAAGGGGCCACGGATCGGCGGGGTCGAGCATCAGGGTCGATTGACCGGTGATCCAGGCGCGGCCGGAAATCGACGGGATAATCGCCGGCCTGCCGCCCAATTGCGTCTCCGCCTCGATGTGGCCGATGAAGCGGCTCTCGATGATCGAGCGGCCGATGAAACTGTCGCCGGTCCGCATCAGTCCCTTGGCGTGCAGGACCGCCATCAGGGCCGAGCAGCCGGTGCCGGTGGGCGAGCGGTCGAGCTTGCCCGGATTGACGACGCAGGCATTGCGGCTCGACAGGGTGCCGTCGATCTTCTCGAGCGGGCCGGTCATGAAGCAGAAGGAGAAGTGGCGCCAGTCAGGCAAGGTGGGATGCTCGAAGCCCAGCTGCTCATTGGCGGCCCTGGCGATCTTGCGGCCGGCAACGGCGATGTCGCGCGCCTCGTCCGGCGTCATGGCGAAACCGAGCGGCTTGGCCTCGGCGATGACAAAACTGTCGCCGCCGAAGGCGGTATCGACTGTCATGGTGCCGAGACCTTCGACCTCCAGCACGGCGCCGATCCTGTCGGCAAAGGAAGGCACGTTGCGAAGCGTGATGCGTTCGGCCTTGCCATCGCGGCATTGGGCGGCGATCTCGACGAGGCCGGCGGGGGCTTCGAGGATGAGGCGGGTTTCAGGCTCGATCATCGGCACGATACCCGTATCGAGCAGGACGGTTGCCACGCAGATGCAGTTGGAGCCCGACATGGGCGGCGTGTCCTCCGGCTCCATGATGATGAAGCCCATCTGGGCGAGCGGATTCTTCGGCGGCACCAGCAGGTTCACATGGCGGAAGACGCCGCCGCGCGGCTCGTTGAGCACGAAGTTCCGCAGCGTCCCGTCACTGGCGATGAAGCGCGACTGCTCCCACACCGTATTGCCCGGCGGGGGTGCGACGCCGCCGACGATGACATCGCCCACTTCCCCTTCGGCGTGGCAGCCGATAATGTGAATGGCCTTCCCCGTACGCATCCCATCCTTTTGCCGGATCGATCCCGCCCATGACAAGCCCCGCCATCATCACCGCCGCCATTACCGGATCGGTGCCGCAGAAGAAGGATAATCCGGCCGTACCGGTCACCGTGGCGGAGCAGATAGAATCGACCCACGCCGCCTTCGAGGCGGGGGCCACGGTGGTCCACGCCCATGTGCGCAATGATGACGGCAGCACCTCCTCGGACCCGGACAAATTCGCGAGGTTTCAGGAGGGTGCGCGCAAGCATTGCCCCGGCATGATCGTGCAGTTCTCGACCGGCGGTCGCTCGGGCAAGGGTGCGGAACGGGGCGGCATGCTGCAACACCGGCCGGACATGGCGTCGCTGTCGACCGGCTCGGTCAATTTCGCCACCGTCATCTATGAAAATCCGCCGGCGCTGGTGAACGAGCTGGCGGCCAAGATGCTCGAATTCGGCGTGAAGCCCGAAATCGAAGTCTTCGATCTCGCCATGCTCTATGCCGCCCATGCGATGGCGAAGGACGGGCGGCTGAAGCGGCCCTTGCATGTGCAGTTCGTCTTCGGCATTCCCAATGCGCTCCCGCCTTGGCGCGACATTCTCGAATTCGAGGTGGCGCAGCTCAAGAAGCTCGAACCCGATGCCACCTGGGCGGCGGCGGGCATCGGCAGGAGCCAGCTCGAAATCAACCGCTGGTGCCTGGAGATGGGCGGCCATTGCCGCACCGGGCTCGAGGACAATGTCAGATTCGACCAGACGCGGCTTGCCGCCGGCAATGCCGAGCTGGTGGTGCGGCTCGCCGATCTGTGCGGTGAATACGGCCGCCACCCGGCCAGCGTCGCCGAGGCGCGGCGGATTCTGGGCCTGCCGGGGGCTTGAAACCCATCCGGCCGGACACTACCTCTCCGCAGGCAGCGCCGGGCCCCTCTGGCAGGATCAATCGTCCTGCGATGTCGGAGTCGCCATTCGTAAACCAGAGATAAGGGTGGTCCGGCGATGGAACTGGTGCAGGCGGCTTTATATGCGGAGTTCTTGGGAACCCCGGCCTTTTTCTGGTTCACCTTCGCCGGGGTGGTCAGCGCCCTCCTGATCTTTGACTTGGGCTTCCTCCATAAGGGAACGAAGGAGATCGAGGCCAGGGAAAGCTTCATTCTCTATGGCGGCTATATGGCGATTGCCTTTGCCTTCGGCGCCTGGGTCTGGTGGGCACGCGGCGCGCAATCGGGCCTCGAATTCTTCACTGGCTATCTGATCGAGCAGTCGCTGGCGATGGACAATATCTTCATCATCGCCATGATCTTCGGTTTTCTCGGTATTCCCCGGCTCTATCAGCACCGGGTGCTGTTCTGGGGCATTCTCGGCGCCATCTTCTTTCGCGCCATCCTGATCGGCGTGGGTGCGGCGCTGGTCGCATCCTACTCGTGGATCCTGTTCGTGTTCGGCGCCTTCCTAGTTTTTACGGGACTCAAGATGTTCCGCAGCGTGGGCCACAAGCCGGACATCGAGAACAATGCGGTGCTGAAATGGTTGCGCGGCCATTTCCGCATCAGCGACAGGCTGCACGGCGAGAAGTTCACGGTGCGGCTGCCCGATCCCAAGACGGGCAAGGCACACCTCTTTCTGACACCACTCCTCGTGGCGCTGATCCTGGTCGAGATCGTCGACCTGATCTTCGCGGTGGATTCGGTGCCGGCGATCTTCGCGATCACCCAGGACCCCTTCATCGTCTACACGTCCAACATCTTCGCGATCCTCGGCCTGCGCGCGCTTTACTTCGCACTCGCCGCGGCCGTCCACCGGTTCAAGTACTTGCAGTTCTCGCTGGCGGTGGTGCTGGTGCTGGTCGGCGGCAAGATTTTCCTCGTGCCGCTGGGCATCAAGATCGACACGGCCCTGTCGCTTGCCGTGACCGTCGCGGTGCTGGCCGTGGGCATCTTCTACTCGCTGTGGAAAACCCAGAACGACTTTCCCGAGCCGGCGCCGGGCTCTCGTCGGTCCCAGCAGTAACCCGGTGGTCCCATGAAGAAAATCGAGCAACTCGTTGAAGCCATCATTCTCGGTTCGCGCTGGCTTCTGGTGGCCTTCTATCTCGGTCTCGCAATTGCGCTCGGGGTTTATGCGCTTTCCTTCGGCCTCAGCCTGATCGAGTTCTTGTCCCAGATCATGGTGCTCGACGATACCGACTCTATTCTGATGATGCTAGGCCTGATCGATGCCGCGCTGGTTGCAAGCCTGATCGTCATGGTGATCATCTCGGGCTATGAGAATTTCGTCAGCCGCTTCGACATAGCGAAAGGCGAAATGCCATGGCTCGGCAAGATCGATGCGGGTTCGCTGAAGGTCAAGGTGGCCTCCACCATCGTGGCGATTTCATCGATCCATTTGCTGCAGATATTTCTCAACTCGGAGAAGTACTCCGACAGCAAGCTCATGTGGCTGACCGTCATGCACATGGCCTTCGTCCTATCGGCCCTGTTCCTCGCCTATATCGACCGGGTCATGGCGCAAACCAAGAAGGACATCGGCGAAGATATCTAGAACAGGCGCGCGTTGATCAGCAGATGGGCGGCAATCGCGGCTGCATAGCCAAGCGCGATGGCCCAGGCCCACTTGAGATGGCTTGAGAAGGTGTAGAGGCCCTTGGCCTGGCCCATGAGCGCCACGCCGGCCGCCGAACCGATCGACAGTATCGAGCCGCCGACGCCGGTCGTGAGGGTGATGAGCAGCCATTGGCCTTCCGACATCTGCGGGTCCATGGTGAGGACGGCGAACATCAGCGGAATGTTGTCGATCACCGCCGAGAGCACACCGATGATAATGTTGGCGGGGGTGGAGCCGAGGCCGGCGTAGAGATACTGCGAGGCCATGCCGAGATAGCCGATGACGCCAAGGCCGCCGACGGCGAAGATGATGCCGAAGAAGAACAGCAGCGTGTCCCATTCGACCCGCTGCACCTGGGCGAATGAGTCGAGCACCATGTCCTGATCGTTTTTGCGGTGACCCCGGCGCTGCAGATAGTAGGACCACATCTGCAAGTATCCCAGCCCCAGCATCATGCCCAGCGCCGGCGGCAGGTGCAGGAAATTCTTGAACGACACGGCGGTGGCGATGGTGGCGGCGAAGAGCGCGATGACGCCGACGGCGCCGGGCTTGAGGCGGACGTGGTCCTCGTGTGGATCAGGTCTGGTCGCGGGCACGGCGAAATGCATGAGCGCCGCCGGCACCAGCCAGTTGATCAGCGACGGCACGAAGAGGGCGAAGAAGTTCCAGAAGGCGAGCTTGCCCTTCTGCCAGACCATCAGGGTGGTGATGTCGCCGAAAGGCGAGAAGGCGCCGCCGGCATTGGCGGCGATAACGATGCCGATGCAGCCAAGCGCCACGAAGCGCACCGAGTGCGACCCCACCGCCATGACCACCGCACCCATGATCAGCGCCGTCGTCAGATTGTCGAGAACGCTCGAGAGGAAGAAAGCCAGAATACCGGTGAGCCAGAAAAGCTGGCGGTAGCTCAATCCCCTGTTGACCAGCCTGGCGCGCAGCACGTCGAAGACGCGGCGCTCCTCCAGCGTGTTCACATAGGTGATGGCGACCAGCAGGAAGAGGAAGAGTTCGCCATATTCCTCGATTACGCGGATGGCGCGCTCGTGGACGGCATCGCCCATGCCGGCTTGCACATAGGCGATACCGATCAACGCCCAGATGAGGCCCGCCGCCAGCATCACCGGCTTCGATTTCCGCATCTGCGTCGTCTCCTCGAAGACGACGAAGACATAGGCGGCGATGAAAATCGCCAGCGCCAGAAACCCGGTCCAGTGCGAGGTCAAGTCCATGGCGGCAGACCCTAGCGGACCCGCCGCCAATGGCAAGGGTTCGAAGGACTAGACCGTCCTCAGATACCACTCGAAATCGCGGGCCGTGGGTTCGGCGTAGAAGCGGTCGGCCTCGACTTCCTTCACGGTGCAGTAGGTATCGACGAACTCCTTGCCGAAATATTCTTTGAGAATGGAGGCCTTCCAGAAGGCATCGATGGCATCGAACCAGTTGCCGGGAATGTATTTGGCCCGCTTCTCGTAGCCGTTGCCGACGACCGGAGAGCCGGGATCGGCCTTCTCGGTGATGCCGTAATGCATACCGGCGAGGATCGCCGCCATCACCAGATAGGGATTGGCATCAGCACCCGAGGGCCGGTGCTCGATGTGGCAGGCATTGGCCGCGCCCGCCGGAATGCGCAAGGAGACGGTGCGGTTGTTGATGCCCCAGCTGGCTGAAACCGGCGCATAGGAATTGCGCCGGAAGCGGCGGTAGGAATTGGCGTTGGGGGCGAAGATCAGCATCGATTCGGCCATCGCCGCCTTGAGGCCGCCGAGCGCATGCAGCAGCAGCTGGTTCTGCATCGGGTCTTCGGCGGCGAAGAGATTTTGGCCGGCCTCGTCGCCCAGGCTCACATGCACATGCATGCCGGAGCCCGTCCATTGCGAATAGGGCTTGGCCATGAAGGTGGCGGCAAGGCCGTGCTTCTCGGCCACCGCCTTGATCAGCCGCTTCAGCATGATCGCCTCGTCGCAGGCCTTGAGCACGTCGGCGCGGTGACGCAGCACGATTTCCATCTGGCCCGGCGCATATTCCGAGATCAGCGTCTTGGCGGGCAGGTTCTGGATATCGCACCAGGCATAGAGGTCCTTAAAGAAGGGGGCGAAGTCGTCGAGGTCCTGCAGATAATAGGCCTGGTAATGCTGCGGCCGATGCTCGTTGATCAGCGACTTGGGTGCCGTGGGCCTCCCCGCCATCGCCGCCTCGCGGTCCATGAGGAAGAACTCAAGCTCGACGGCGCCCACCGGCGTCATGTCGAGTTCGGACTTGAAGCGGCCGGCGATCTTCTCCAGTGCATTGCGCGGATCGGCGTAATGGGGAGTGCCGTCGAGATCGTGCACCGAGGCGATATATTGTGCCGCCGGCACATCGGCCCAGGGCATGCGCACGAAACTGCCGGAGGCGGGCCACAACAGCATGTCGCGGTCGCCCTCGTCGAAGACCAGGCCGGTTTCGGGCACGTCCTGGCCGGTTACGTCGAGGACCAATGCCGAAATGGGCAGGAAGCGCCCGTCCTTCCAGGCGGGGATCACCTCGTCGCGGCGCAGGATCTTGCCGCGGGCGACGCCGCAAATATCGGTCCAGACGACGTGAACGCTCTCGATATCGGGATTTGCGTCCAGAAATGCGCGGGCTTCGGCCTCGCGCTTCGGGAATACGACAGCCATGATTTGTCTCCGGCTTCAGCCCATCAGTTCGGTCAGGCAGCGATCGAGTCCTTCGATCATTTGTCGGACGTGCGCCTCGTTCGTCGAGGGGCAGATGAGCATCATGTTATGGAACGGCGTGATCACCACGCCGCGGTTGAGAAGATGGCGATGCACCGCCCGGTCGATGGGCCGGTGGATCGCCTTGGCTGCCTCGCCGCCATTGCGCGGGCGATTGCGGCAGCACATGAATTCGACACGGGCGCCGGCGCGGACGACGTGCCAGTCCACGCCATGTTTGATGATGACATCCGCGATGCCCTTTTCGAGCTTCTTGGCCAGCGCGATCAGGGGTGCGAAAGCCTCCCGGGTGAAATAGGTTTCGAGGACCGAGCGCATCAGGGCGAGCTGAATCTTCGAGCCCGACAGGGTGGTGCCGATGCCGGAATAGCCGGGCGCGCGGGTTTCGAGATATTTGCCGATGCGCCCGGCAACGGGGCTTGAGAAACCATAGACGGCGGCGGGTATGCCGCCGGCAATGGGCTTGCCGAAAACCAGGCCGTCGGGCTCGAGGCCGTTCTCGCCGCTGTAGCCGCCGGGACCCGATGACAGGCAGTGGGTTTCATCAAGGATCAACAGCGTGCCAGTGCGCCGCGTCACCTCGCGCAAGCTCGCGTGGAAGCCTTCCTCCGGCAGCACCATGCCGACATTGGTCATGACCGGCTCGGCCAGCACACAGGCGACATCGCCCGCGGCAAGGGCGGCTTCAAGGGCGGGAATATCGTTGAACTCGACCACCTTGGTAAACTCGGTCAGGTCGCGCGGCTCGCCGATGAGCGCGGGGTCGGCGGCGGGCCTGCCGCCGTCGATGCTGACATAGGTCTCGTCGACGGCGCCGTGATAGCAGTGATTGAAGACGAGAATTTTCTTGCGACCGGTGATGGCGCGGCACCAGCGCAGCACCGCGCGGTTGGCGTCCGAGGCGGTGGCCGTCACCTGCCAATAGGGAAGGCGGAAGCGGTCGGCGAGCAGCTTGCCGACGATGGCCGCATCGGGCGACGGCATCATGGTGGTGAAGCCGGAGGCGGCCTCGCGTTGCAAGGTCTCGACCACGGGCTGCGGCGAATGGCCGAACATGGCGCCGGTGTCGCCGAGGCAGAAATCGATATAGCGGTTGCCGTCGGCATCGGTCAGGTCGACGCCAGTGGCCTTGGCCACGAAAAGCGGGAAGGGCGTTCCCCAGTCCACCATCCAATGCATGGGAACGCCGCGCAGCCAGTTTTTCGCCGCGTCCTCGGAAAGCCTTCGGGAGTTCGGGTTGCGCTGGGTGAAGAGGGCTTCTTCACGCTGGAGCATGGCCGCAATCGAGGCTTCCGTAACGGTACGGGGCATGATTTCCTTATTTGCTGTGGGCGATGGCTATGTCCTAGCCGGGCGGCGGTGCCGCGACAACCCCCATGGATTCAGCCTGCGAATTCTGGTTACGTTGCGCCGCAGCATCAAGGATTGAGCCATGCCCCGCACGGTCTACGTGAACGGCGAGTATTTCCCTGAAGAACAAGGGAAAATCTCTATATTCGACCGCGGTTTCCTGTTCGCCGACGGAGTCTATGAGGTGACCGCCGTCATCCATGGGCGCCTGATCGATTACGATCCGCACATGGAAAGATTGGAACGGTCCTTGCAAGAAGTCCGCATGGGATGGCCGTGCAGCAAGGATGATCTCAAAATCATGCATAGTGAACTGATCAAGCGGAACAAGCTCGATCAAGGCTGGGTCTATATGCAGATGACGCGCGGGGCCGCCGACCGGGACTTCAAGTTTCCCAAGGACGTGAGGCCCACTCTCATTGCCTTTACCCAGGAGAAGAACCTGATCGATAACCCGGACGCGGTGAAGGGCGTTAAGGTTATCACGGTGCCCGACATCCGCTGGGCCAGGCGGGATATAAAGTCGGTGATGCTGCTGGCGCCGGCGCTCGGCAAGCAGGCGGCCCATGAGGCGGGCGCCTTCGAAGCCTGGATGATCGAGGATGGCATGGTGACCGAGGGAACCTCGTCCAACGCCTATATTGTCAAGAACGGCAAGGTCGTCACCCGCGGCCTTTCCAACCGTATCCTGGCGGGCTGCACGCGGCGCTCGCTGTTCCGCCTCGCCAAGGAACATGGCGTTGCCATCGAGGAGCGCCCGTTCACGGCGGAAGAGGCCTATGGCGCCGACGAGGCGTTTCTCACCAGCGCCTCCAATTTTGTCTTGCCGATCACCGAGATCGACGGCCATCGCATCGGCGGCGGCCAGCCGGGTCCGGTGACCCGCAAGCTCCGCGAAATCTTCCTGCAAGAGGCGGTGGGCCAGGCCCGGAGATGAACCACGAGCGCCCCGGACTGCATCATTTCACCGTGCGCATGTCGGCGCAGCTGCTCGAGGCGATGACGCTCGCCGCGGTCGAGGCCTATTGCTACGGCAAGCGCCAGAAGCGGAAATGGCAGCCGGTGGAAACGCTGGGCTATATCTGGGGCTACAAGAAGCTGGAAGGCGACCACACCATCTTCTATCTCGACCGCACCAGCCTGAGCATTTCCTCGAGCCGCGGCATCGACAGCGTGCTGCCCAACAACGAGGCGGCGCTCCTGAAGAACGAGGTGGTCCTGCGCTGGTCGCCGCATCTCACCATGCTCGGCGATTTCCACAGCCACGCCTACCGGACGCTGACGCAGGTGCAGAAGATCGTCGGCTTCGAATTCTCCGGCGACGATTTCGCCTCCTTCCGCGGCGACGACCTGATCTGGGAGCAATCGGACAACAGCCCGGTGATGCTGGCGATCACCGTGTGCCGGCTGGGGCGGGTACGCGAGAATTTCGGCGGCCATCTGCGCAACAACATCTACCGCTATGCGGTGGGCGAGTTCCAGTTCTGGATCAATGTGGCGGTCGGCTATCTCGACGAGAACGGCAAGCGCCAGCACACCGGCAATTCCCACTCCAAGGCCGATCTCGACATCGACTACTGGCACTACAACGCCGCCCGCGACCGGGTGCAATTGCCCTAACGCTGGCTGGTCTTCCAGTCGGGATTGATCCACGGCTCCTGGTTCGACGGCGGCAGGGGATCGCGGCCGAGGATGTGGTCGGAAGCCTTTTCACCGATCATCAGGGTGGGCGCGTTGAG
>CAYOZR010000020.1:0-30042 GCA_964408555.1 uncultured Aestuariivirga sp. | reverse complement strand
TCATCGAGTTCGCCGGCGAGGCCATCCGCGACCTTTCCATGGAAGGCCGCATGACCGTGTGCAACATGTCGATCGAGGGCGGCGCCCGGGCCGGCATGATCGCCCCCGATGACAAGTCCTACGACTATCTGAAGGGCCGCCCCATGGCGCCGAAGGGCGAGGCCTGGGATGCCGCGCGGCGCTACTGGAATAGTCTGCACACGGACGAAGGCGCCCATTTCGACCGTATCGTGAAGCTCGACGCCGGCAATCTGCCGCCCATCGTTTCCTGGGGCACCAGCCCGGAAGACGTGGTGTCCGTCGATGGCGCGGTTCCCAATCCTGATGACATCGCCGATGAAGGCAAGCGCCAGTCCAAGTGGCGGGCGCTCGATTACATGGGCCTCAAGCCCGGCACAAGGATCACCGACATCGGGCTCGATGTCGTGTGGATCGGCTCTTGCACCAATGGCCGCATCGAGGATCTGCGCAATGTGGCGAAGATCGTCGAGGGCAAGAAGGTGGCGGGCAACCTCGCCTATGCCATGATCGTTCCGGGCTCGGGTCTGGTGAAGGCCCAGGCCGAAGCCGAGGGCCTCGACAAGATTTTCAAGGCGGCGGGCTTTGAGTGGCGCGAACCCGGCTGTTCCATGTGCCTCGGCATGAACCCGGACCAGTTGAAGCCGGGCCAGCGCTGCGCCTCGACCTCGAACCGCAATTTCGAGGGCCGCCAAGGCTATAAGGGCCGTACCCATCTGGTCAGCCCGCAAATGGCGGCGGCGGCGGCCTTGGCTGGACGTTTCGTGGATGTGCGCAAATTCCATTAATTACTTACGCAATTAACGATTGTTGAAGAGGCCGTTAAGCTTTAGTTCACCGGCGCGCCATTAGGGTAAATCATGGATTGATTCGTTTGCCGCAATTTGACGGGAGTTGCCGTGGTTCACACAATTCAAGCCGATGCCAAGTTCCTGCGCCGCGTTCTTTTGGGCCTGGTCCTGCTCACCCTGGTCACCGGTGGCATGGCCGGCTTCACCACGGTTCAGGCCATGACGGAAAAGCCCGGCGCCTGCCTGTTCTTCTGCGAGTAATCCGCCCAGATGACGGCCCGCGGCCTTTCCGGTCTTGCGGCACCTTCCATTGCCGATTTCGAAAGCCTGGCGGCTGCCGCCTTTGAGCGCCTGCCCGGCCATTTTCGGGCGTTGTGCGGCGACATCGTCTTCCGCGTCGAGGACTTCCCCACCGACGAAGTGCTCGACGAAATGCAGGCCGAAAGCCCCTTCGACATCATGGGTCTGTTCCGGGGCATAGGCCTCGCCCACGACCAGGCCGTGGCCGAGACCGGCCGCATGCCCAACATGGTGTTCCTCTATCGCAGGCCCATTCTCGACTATTGGGCCGAACACGAGGAAACGCTGGGCGCCGTCGTCGCCCATGTTCTGGTGCATGAGATCGGCCATCATTTTGGCCTCTCCGACGCCGACATGGAAGCGATCGAAAGGGAAACCAGATGAGCCGCGAGCCCAAAGCGAATGAAGCGGAAGAACGCATCGAGGTGCTCGGCCGCCGCATCGCCCGGGTACTCGGCTGGCTTCTTGCCGCCGCCATTGTCATCTATCTCTATGCCACATATTTGACATGAGCCTGAAACGCCGCTGACAGGTCCGTTGCGCAGCCGTTCAGGCGCCCCGGGCTAGAACCCCCATGCAAACAGCAAAGGGGTAGACCATGACCAGAAACATTCTCATCGCCGCCGCCCTTCTTTTCGGACTCGCCGCACCCGCCTTCGCCAGTTTCGCGCCGATCACCTACCAGTCTTCACGCGAACTCATCGCCGAGGCCTGCACCAGGCTCGGCGCCGACGGCCAGGGCTGGGGCCTCGGTGCGGCAACAGGCGACTACGGCTGCCGCAATCTCGCCACAGGCAATACGGTGAAATGCCGCGAAGACGGTTCGTGCACGGATTATTCCGGCGATCCGCGCTGGAAGAATATTCAGACCATCCTCAAGGGCGGCAAGCTGCGGCAGGAAACCTTGTCGGTTATCTGACCGGATCGCCATTCCTTTCCATTGTCATTGCCGGGCTTGTCCCGGCAACCCATCGCCCCCCGCAACGATGAGGGTCGATCGCTCAGCACAATGGGTCGCCGGGACAAGCCCGGCGATGACAAATTTAGGGTGGCGCGCCGGCGTCAATCGCCAAGCGCGAACGGTTTGAGATCGTCGAAGCGATCGCCGGGATCGAACCGAGACCATTGGGATGCTTGATCCAGTCGTCGAAGGGCAAAAGAGAAACCGGCCGCGGAGGGGAGGGCGCGACCGGCTTCCCAAGACTGCAGCGGGCGGGAGCCGCTGCAGGAAACTTGACAGCCCTTCTATGCTCTGGCTGCTGAACCCCGCCTGAGCGGGGGCTTTATGCGCCGTTCATGTTGCAAGCGACGGCCTCCGCCTGTATGAGACCCCCGCCATGACCAGAATATTCATCGACGGCGAGGCCGGCACCACCGGCCTACAGATCCGCGACCGGCTGAAGCGCCGGACGGACATCCAACTCGTCAGCATCGATCCGGAACGGCGCAAAGACCCCGGCGCCCGCCGCGAACTGCTCAACACTGTGGATGTGGCGATCCTTTGCCTGCCCGACGATGCGGCCAAGGAGGCCGTCGCCCTGATCCAGCCCAAGTCGAAGACCCGGGTGATCGACGCCTCGACCGCCTTCCGCACCGCTCCCGACTGGGCCTATGGCTTTCCCGAGTTGAGCAAGGCCCAGGCGGCGAAGATCGCGAGCGCCTCCCGCGTCGCCAATCCCGGCTGCTATCCGCAAGGACTGATCGCGCTGGTCAAGCCCCTGGTCGATACCGGGATCATGGCGGCCGATTATCCCGTCACCTATAATGCCGTTTCCGGCTATTCCGGCGGCGGCCGGAAGATGATCGAGGATTACCAAAAGGCAGGCGCCGCCGTCGTGCCCTATCTGCCCTATGGCCTCACCTTCAACCACAAGCATCTGCCGGAGATGAAGCTCTATGCCGGGCTCGCCCGCGATCCCATCTTCCAGCCGGCGGTCGGCAATTATGCGCAAGGCATGCTGGGTGCCGTACCGATTTTCGCCGCTCTTCTGAGGAAGAAGGCAACTGCCGCCGGCATCCATCATGTCCTCGCCGCCGCCTACGAAGGCGCGGGCTTCATCGAGGTGGCGCCGCTGGCGGCGATCGAGCGCTCGGCGGAGATAAGCCCGGAAGTGCTCAACAACAGCAATCGCATGCGGCTCCACGTCTTTGCCAATGAGGTGCTGGGCCACATCCTGCTGGCGGCGATCTACGACAATCTCGGCAAGGGCGCCTCGGGTGCCGCCGTGCAGAATCTCAATCTCATGATCGGTGCCGACGAGAAGCTCGGCGTCGATCTTCCCGCCGCCGCATAGAGAGAAACCCCATGCAGAAATTCGAGACCCTGACCGGTGTTGCGGCCCCCCTCAACATCGTCAATGTCGACACCGACATGATCATCCCCAAGCAGTTCCTCAAGACGATTCTGCGGACCGGGCTTGGTAAGTCGCTGTTCTACGAGATGAGATTTACCCAGGAAGGCCAAGAGATTGCCGATTTCGTGCTCAACCGGCCAGCTTACCGCAAGGCGCAGATCCTGGTGGCGGGCGACAATTTCGGCTGCGGCTCGTCGCGCGAGCATGCGCCCTGGGCGCTTCTCGATTTCGGCATCCGCTGTGTCATCTCCACCAGCTTCGCCGACATTTTCTATAACAATTGCTTCAAGAACGGCATTCTGCCGGTCGTCGTTTCGCCCGCCGATCTGAAGAAGCTGATGGACGATGCCGATCGCGGCTCAAACGCGACGCTGACCGTCGACCTGCCCAATCAGGAAATCCGCGGCCCCGACGGCGGCAAAGTCAAGTTCGACATCGATCCGTTCCGCAAGCATTGCCTGCTGAACGGCCTCGACGATATCGGCATGAGCCTCGAGAAATCCGCCCATATCGATGCTTTCGAAAAGAAACAGGCCGCCCGCCAGCCCTGGCTCTAGCGCTTGGACGCGATCCTCACCACCGTCCTGCCGGTCTTCGGCATGATCGTGCTCGGTTACGGTTTTGCCCGCGCCAACATCGTCGATGCTACTGCGGCACGGGGCATCACCCAATTCGTCTTCAACGTGGCGATCCCGGCGCTCTTGTTCCGCACCGTCGCCACCATGGAGGCGCAGGAGGCCGCTCCCTGGGGATTGTGGCTGGTCTTCTTCGGCGGCCTCGCCGTGACCTGGATCGTCACCACTCTTGTCTCGCGCCAGGTAGCGAGCCTGTCGCCGAGCGGCGGGGCTGCCGCTTCCATGGCGGCGGGCTTCGGCAATCTGGCGCTGCTCGGAACGCCGCTGGCGCTGGCCCATTTCGGCACCGGTGCGGCCGTGCCGCTCGGCATGATCCTGTCCATCCATGCGCCGATCCTGTGGTTCGCCGCCACCATGCACCGGGAGCTTGCCCGCCACTCGAGCGGATTTTCCCTGGCCCGCACCGGGCGCGAATTGTTCCTCAGCCTTGCCACCAATGCCATCGTCCTCGCCCTCATCGCCGGAAGCCTGTGGCGGATGACGGGACTTGGCCTCCATCCGGTTATCGGCCGCATGCTCGAAATGCTCTCCGACGCCAGCGTGCCGACGGCCCTCTTTGCCCTTGGCCTGTCGCTTGCCGGCTACAGCCTGCGCGGCCAGTGGGGCGGCATGTTCACTCTAATCGCTCTCAAGATGGTGCTGATGCCGATCCTGGTCTTCATCGCGGTGCGTTATGTAGTGGCACTGCCGCCACTGTGGGCCAAGATCGCCGTGCTCTTCGCCGCCATGCCGACCGGCGCCAACGCCTTCCTCTTCGCCCAGCGCAATGACGAGGCCGTCCCCGCCGTCTCCGGCGCCATAGCACTCGGCACCGGCCTTGCGGCGATCAGCGCGTCAATTCTGCTCTATCTGATGGACAGGGGCGCATTCTAGCGCGGCATCAGCGCCCAATAATCGAGTTCGAGGATGACGCCCGGCGTCTCCGCCGTCGCGTCCGCCGTGGGATAGTCCGTACACGGCAGATCGCGCGTTGCCCGCGTGACGATGCGAAGCGCCCCCACATCGGCACGGCCGGCCACATCGGCCGTGGCGAGGATTTCCGACCAGGCGAACACCGTGCCGCCGGCAAACAACGGCGCCACATGACGGCCGCCATTGATCGCGGCGATGTGGAAAGCATTGGCGAGCCCGTTGAAGCTGAGCGCTCGCGCCAGCGATATGACATGGCCGCCATAGATGAGCCTTCGGCCGAAGCGCCCGTCGCGTTCGGTGAACTGGTTGAAATGCACCTTCGCCGTGTTCTGATAGAGACGCGTGGCCATCTGGTGCTCGGCCTCTTCCACCGTCATGCCGTCCGCATGGTCGATCTTCTCGCCCACCGCATAATCGCCGAAGCGGTGCGGCGAGCCCGCGAGCTCGTCATCCCAATGATTGCAGTCGATTGGCGGGCAGGATCTGCCGAGAAGAGCGGGATCGACGATTTTCGGCAGTTCCGGAATGACGGCCTGAGGGGCGGGGGCCGCCTCGTCGCGTTTTCGCACCATCACCCAGCGCACGAAACTCAGGACCGGCTCCTCGCGCTGGTCATAGCCGGTCGAGCGCACATAGACGGTGCCGGTCTTGGCCGAAGAATTCTCCTTGAGGCCGATCACTTCCGATTCCGCATGGAGCGTATCGCCATTGTAGACGGGCTTGATGAAACGGCTGTCGGCATAGCCGAGATTGGCGATGGCATTGAGCGAAATGTCCGCCACCGTCTTGCCGAAGACGATGTGGAAGATGAGGAGATCGTCGGCGGGCGGCGCCGGATAGCCGACGGCGCGGGCGAAGCGCTTGGAACTCTGCACCGCGAAGCGCGTGCCATGGAGCGCGGCATAGAGCGTCATGTCGCTGCGCCACACGGTGCGCGGCGTGGCATGCCGGATCACCTGGCCCACACGGAAGTCCTCGAAGAAATTACCGGGATTGGTTTTGGTCATGGAGCGACCGCCTCGGCGATGGCAACGACACGCTGGGCCATGGCGCGATGCAGCCGTTCCACCATGCGGCCCTCGACGGTGATCACACCCTTCGCCGCGTTCTCGGGCAATGCGAAGGCGGCGATGATCTGGCGCGACCATCTGACTTCCTCCGGCGTGGGCGAGAACAGTTCATTGCACACCGCGACCTGGCCCGGATGGATCAGCGTCTTGCCGTCCATGCCGAGGGTGCGGCCCTGCTCGCATTCGGCGCGGAAGCCCGCCTCGTCCTTGAAGTCGTTGTAGACGCCGTCGATCACGTCGAGGCCATAGGCCCTGGCCGCCAGCACCGCCATCGATATCCATGGAATGATGGCAAACCGGCCGCCGGTGGCGGCGGCGCGCGATTCCTTGAGGAGATCGTTGGTGCCGAGAACGAAGCAGGAGAGCCGCGCCACCTGATGCACCGAGGCGATCTCGCGCACATTGAAGATCGCCATCGGCGTTTCCATCATCGCCCACATGCGGGTCACCTCCGGACCGCCCATGGCCGCATAGATGCGCGCCACATTGACGATGTCGCCCGGCCGCGCCACCTTGGGAACCAGCACCGCATGGGGGCCTGCCGCCGCCGCGGCCTTGAGATCGTCGACCCCCCAGGGCGTGTCGAGGCCGTTGATGCGGATCACCAGCTCACGGCCGCCATAGGCTCCCGACCCGACGGCCGCGGCAACCCTTTCGCGGGCTTCCGGCTTGGCATCGGGGGCCACCGAATCCTCGAGATCGAGAATCAGCGAATCGGCTGCGATGCTGCGCGCCTTTTCGAGGGCGCGCTCATTGGCGCCTGGCATGTAGAGCACGCTGCGGCGCGGACGTATGGTCATGGAAACCCCTCCTTATCCGGCTGAAGCTAGCTTGTGCAGTGCAACATGTGAAGCCGCTTTTTGCTTAAGGCCTTGAGACCTCCTGTCGCCTTGGGCATTGTGCGCCGGTCATGAAGCATTTCGACGTTGTTATCGTGGGCGGCGGCGTGATCGGCAGCGCCACCGCCTATTACTTGCGGAAACAGGGCTTTGGCGGCTCGATCGCGCTGATCGAGAAGGATACGACCTATCAGTTCTCCTGCACGGCGCGCTCGGCCGGGGGCTTGCGCCAGCAGTTCTCCACGCCCGAGAACATCGAGCTGTCGAAATTCGGCCTGCGGCTGATCCGCAACCTGAAACAGGAATTCGGCCCCGATGCCGATGTGGGTTTCAAGGAACAGGGCTATCTCATCCTCGCCTCGCCCGAAGGCTTGGCCATTCTCGAGGAAAATCACCGCACCCAAATCGCCCATGGCGCCGACAATGCGGTGCTCAAGGGCGAAGGTCTCGCCACCAAGTTTCCCTGGCTCGTCGGCGACGGTCTCGCCGGCGGCTGCTTCGGTGTCTCCGGCGAAGGCTGGCTCGATCCCTATTCGCTGATGAACCTGTTCCGCAAGGCGGCGATGGCCAAGGGTGCCAGCGTCATTGCCGGCAAGGTGACGGCGATCGGCCAAACCGGCGGACGGATTTCATCGGTGACGCTCGCCGGGGGTGAAAACCTCTCCTGCTCCCACCTGGTCAATGCCGCTGGCGCCGGCGCCGGAGCGCTGGCGAAGCTTGCCGGCATCGATCTGCCCGTGGGGCCCCGCAAGCGCTATGTCTATGTCATCGATTGCCCCGCCGCCAGCGAGGCCCTGCACCGGGCCCCGCTCACCGTCGAGCCGGGCGGCGTCTATTTCCGCCCCGAGGGCCGCCATTTCATTTGCGGCCTGTCGCCGGAAGAAGCCGAAGAGCCCCAGACCATGGACTGGGAGGTCGATTATTCCTGGTTCGAGGAGCGCATCTGGCCGGTGCTGGCGGAGCGGGTTCCGCAATTCGAGGCCATCAAGGTGATCAATGCCTGGGTCGGCCATTACGATTATAATGCTTTCGACCAGAACGCCGTGCTCGGCCGCCATCCGGACCTCACGAATTTCTATTTCGCCAACGGCTATTCCGGCCACGGCCTGCAGCAGGGTCCGGCTTCCGGCAATGCCATCGCCGAGCTGATCGTCCACGGCGCCTGGCGCGGCATCGATCTTTCCCGCTTCGGCTATGAACGGATTTTGCGCAATGCTCCGCTGTTCGAGAAGAATGTGATCTGAATGCGAATTCTCTCGATCTCATCGCAGGTGGCATTCGGCCCGGTCGGCAATTCCGCCGCCGTGCCCGCCATGCAGGCCATGGGCCACGAAGTCCTCAGCGTACCGACCATCATCCTCTCCAACCATCCGGGCCACGGTAAGCCCGCGGCCCTGCGCATGCCCGCCGCCGATCTCGCCGCCATGCTGGGGGCGCTGGAAGCGCTCGGCGCGCTTGCGACCTGCGCCGCCGTGATGACCGGCTATTTCGCCGCCAACGACCAGATTCACGGTGTGGTGCGGATGATCCGCCGCATGCGGGAGAAGAACCCCACGCTCCGCGTCCTCGTCGATCCGGTCATCGGTGACGGCGATGCGCTTTACGTGCCGTTGCCAGTAGCGGAGGCGATCCGTGACGAACTGCTGCCGCTCGCCGATTGTGCCGCGCCCAACCGCTTCGAGCTTGAATGGCTGACCGGTTGGGGAGCGTCGAGCGTCTCCGAAGCCCGTGCCGCCGCCGCGCGGCTGCCCGTGAAGGAGGTGCTGGCCACCTCGATCCCGGTGGGACCGGACAAGCTGGCGACACTGGCAATCTCCGGCGGCGATTGTTTCGAGCAGGTGACGGCGTTGAGGACATCCGTGCCGCATGGCACCGGCGATTTTCTGGCGGGCCTTTATCTGGCCCACCGCCTCGTTGCCGATCCGCAATCCGCACTGCGCCAGTCCACCGCCATTCTCGACCGCGCCATCGCCATCAGTGCGGGTTCTGCCGTCCTCGACATTGCCGGAGCGTTGAACCCATGAGCATCGACCGCGACTCGATTTCCGAGGCCGCCCGCCGCATCGCGCCCTATATCCGCCGCACCCCGGTGATCGACGTGAACCTTGCCGGTGTGGTCCGGCCGGTGACATTGAAGCTCGAACTCTTGCAGCATACCGGCAGCTTCAAGGCCCGCGGCGCTTTCAACAATCTGGTGGGCTGCGCTATTCCCGCAGCCGGTGTCGCCGCCGCCTCGGGCGGCAATCACGGTGCGGCGGTGGCCTATGCGGCGCAGAAATTGGGCGTCAAAGCCCGGATTTTCGTGCCCGAGATCGCCTCGCCCGCCAAGGCAGCGCGCATCGCCTCCTACGGCGCCGAAATCGTTCAGAAGGGCGCCAATTACTATGAAGCATTGAGCGGCTGCGAAGCCCATGTGGCGGCAAGCGGCGCGCTCAATGTCCATGCCTATAACGAGGAGCCAACCCTGCAGGGCCAGGGCACGCTGGCCCGCGAGCTCGAAGACCAGGCGCCCCACCTCGACACACTGCTGGTGGCGGTGGGCGGCGGCGGTCTCATCGGCGGCATCGCCGCCTGGTATGAAAGCCGGGTCAAACTGGTGGGTGTTGAGCCTCGGACCTGCAACGCACTGCATGCGGCCCTCGCCGCCGGGCAGCCGGTCAAGGTGGCGCCCTCCGGTGTTGCGGTCGATTCTCTCGGCTCCAGCTTCGCCGGCTCGCTGATGTTCCCGATCGCCCAGCGGCACATCGACCATGTGGCGCTGGTCGGCGACGAGGACATCCGCGCCGCGCAGCGTTACATCTGGCAGAATTTGCAGCTCGTCACAGAGCCGGGCGGTGCTGCCGCCTTCGCCGCTCTTCTCTCCGGTGCCTACAAGCCGGAAAAGGACGAGCGCGTCGGTATCCTGCTGTGCGGTGCCAATACGACGATGGAGGCCTTCGGCAAGCTCTTCACCTGACCTATAGCAAGCCGTTGCGATGGGCGATGGCCAAAGCCCGCGCCTTCTCGCGCGCCGCTTCGAGTTCAAGCCCGATCTGCCGTGCCTCCCGTGGATCGATGGCGGAGACGGACGGAACCTTCCGCAGTTCGTTGAATTTCCGGGCAATCTCCTTCGCCACCGCAATCGAGGAAAAGAAGAGATCGGATTTGAGCGAGAACATGAGTCTCTCCTTCGCAAGACGCGAGACCTGAACTCGCGTGCGCCGTCGAATCAGATGCCGCGCGCGAAAGCGCGCCAGCCTGACGGTTTCAGTTAACGATAGTTGGGTGCGCCTGGGGCGCTGGGTACGCTATCCGCCGGGCCCGAGCCCTGGCGGCCCGGAGATCAGCAGCGCGAACGAATCCTCATCATGGCTATCTCCTTTGTGAATTAGCGAGGCGGGCTGAATAGCAATGATTCGCGGCAATCGGAAGGCGGATGAAAAAATCTTCAGCGATTGTTGCGCGAAAACTACATCAACCGCCGAATACTTTGGTCATGACATTCGCCATGCGTCTGGCGAAACCCGCCGGATCGGCAAGCGGCTCGCCCTCCAGCACGAAGGCCTGGTCGAGCAGCAATTGCGCGGCCTCCTCGATCTCGGGCGTAGCACCTTTCGCCTTGGCGTGGCGCGCCAGCGCCGCGATCAGGGGATGGCCGGCGTTGATTTCGAGAATGGGAGCGCTCACCTCGATGCCGGAATCCTTCTGGCGCGACAGAAGCTTCTCCAGCGTGCGATCCATGGCGCCATCGGCGACGAGACAGACGGCGCTATCGGTGAGGCGCTGCGATTTGCGCACCTCCTTCACTTTCTCGCCCAATGCCTGTTTCATCGCCGCGACAAGCGTGGCCGTTGCCGCATCATCCGCGCCTTCGGTTTTCGGTCGATCCTTCGGCGGAATGAGATCGAGATCGGCGGCCCCTTGCGTTACCGACTTGAACGGCTTGCCGTCGAAGCCGGGCGCCGTCCTGACCCAGAAGGAATCGACGGGATCGGTGAGCAGCAGCACTTCGATATCGCGCGCCTTGTAGCCTTCGAGCTGCGGGCTCGCCGCTGCCTTGGCGGCGTCCTCGGCGGTGAGATAATAGATCGCCGTCTGGTTCTGCTGGAGACCCGCGACATAATCCTTGAGCGTCACCGAAGGAGCCCTGGTGGTGCGAAAGCGGGCGATCTCGAAAATCTGGTCGCGCCGCTCCATGTCCTCATAGAGCCCTTCCTTGATGACCGGGCCGAAAATGTCCCATATCTTGGCGAAGCTGGCGGCATCGGTCTCGGCGTATTTCTTGCATTCGGCGAGCACCTTGTTGGTCACCGCCTTGCGGATCGCCGCCACTTGTGGATTGTTCTGCAGCATCTCGCGCGAAATGTTGAGCGGCATGTCCTCGCTGTCGACGACGCCGCGCACGAAGCGCAGATACGGCGGCAGCAGTTCCGCATCATCGGCGATATAGACGCGTTTCACATAGAGCTTCTGGCGGCCGCGCCGCTCCGGATCATAGAGATCGAAGGGCCGCTCGCCCGGCACATAGAGCAGCACCGTATATTCGTGGCGGCCCTCGGCGCGGTAATGGATGGTCAGCGCCGGATCGGAATAATTGCCGGAAATATGGCCGAAGAATTCCTTGTGGCTCTCCGCCGTCACCTCGGACCGGGGCCGCGTCCAGATGGCATTGGCCGTATTGATCTGGCGCGCCGTCTCCGTGTCGATCGCCAGCTTGATCGGGTGGGCGATGTGGTCGGAATAGGCCCTGACCACGCTTTCGATCTTCCAGTCCTCGAGAAACTCCGCCGCATCGTCCTTGAGATGGAGCACGATGGACGTGCCGCGCGCTGCCGCCTTGGCGGGTGCCACGGTGAAACTCCCAGTTCCTTCCGACGACCACATGAAGGCCTCCTCGGCACCGGCCCGCCTGGAGATCACATCGACCTTCGAGGCGACGATGAAGGCCGAATAGAAGCCGATGCCGAACTGGCCGATCAGGTGAACCTCGCCCTTGGCCTTCCTGGCAGTCTCTACGAAGGCCTGGGTGCCCGACTTGGCGATGGTGCCGAGATTGTCGATCAACTCGTCGCGGCTCATGCCGATGCCGTTGTCAGCGATGGTGAGCGTTTTGGCCTTCTTGTCCGGCGTGATGGCGATGGCGAGCAAACTGTCGCCACCCAGGAACTCCGGCCCGGCGATCGCCTCATAGCGCAGCCTGTCGAGAGCGTCGGCGGCGTTGGAGATCAGCTCGCGCAGGAACACATCGCGGTCGGAATAGACCGAGTGCACCATGAGATGCAGAAGCTTCGCCACTTCCGCCTGGAATTGATGGGGTTGTGGAGTTTCGGAAGCCGGTGTCTTGGTTGCCGCCTTGGCCATGTCGTCCTCTTGGGATTTGGGGAGCAGGCGAGCGATATTGGGTGCCGGGCGGCGCCGGTCAAGGGCTCAAAGACAAGCGGCCGGCCACTTGGCCGGCCGCAAACTCAACGCCACACCTCACTCACGAATGGGGAGATAGGGGGGCCCGGCAGGATCAGGAAGCTCCGGGGGGCTGGGGGGCTGAGATTTCCGGTACCTCAATTCCAGCCGGGCCTTAGAGGCAACGCTGACTGTATCGCCCCGCCACACGGCGAATGCTTGATCGGATTGCGGCGAAACTGAGGAATTTTCTTCGCCCTCTCTTGCCAAGCCGGGCGGCGCGGTTCATGATTCCCCTTGAAAAGGCCCCATCGGCTTCGAACGCGAGGGTGGTCAATTGGAAGAATCGGAACCCATAGTTCCGTTCCGGTCTTGGGGTTCTGGCCCCCAGCCGGAAGGAAGTGAAGCCAGAGATCATGCGAACCGGCGCGCCGAGCAGATCGCGTTCGACCGGAAAGAGCTCAATATTATTCTTGGCATTTACGGCACCTGGGTGGCGGCGGGCGAATGGCGCGATTACGCCCTCGATTTCGGCCGCGACAAGGCGACCTTCTCGATCTTCCGCCGCGCCAGTGAAGTGCCGCTTTACCGGATCGTCAAGGATCCCGCACTCGCCCGCCGGCAGGGGCTCTATGCAGTGATCGCCCAGGGTGGCCTTATTTTGAAGCGAGGCCATGACCTGGCCCAGGTGCTGCGGGTGCTCATCCGCCAGCCGAAACTCATCGCCGTCTGAAACGAAAATGCCCGGCGCAATGGCCGGGCATTCGTGATTGCTTGGGTCGGAGCGGACTATTGGCGGTTGCCAAAAAGCCGGAGCAGAGACAGGAACAGGTTGATGAAATCGAGATAGAGACTAAGCGCCCCCATGATGGCCTTGCGGCCCATCACGGCAACCTCGTCCGCCTCGAAATACATTTCCTTGATCTTCTGGGTGTCATAGGCGGTCAGACCGGTGAAGATGACGACACCCAGCACCGAAATGATCCAGCTCATCGCCGAGCTCGCAAGGAAGATGTTCACCAGCGAGGCGATGACGATGCCGATAAGACCCATGAACAGGAACGAGCCCATCCCGGTCAGATCGCGCTTCGTGGTGTAGCCGTAGAGGCTCATGCCGCCGAAGGTGGCTGCCGTGATCAGGAAGACCCTCGCGATGCTTCCATGGGTGTAAACGAGGCCGAGCGAGGCAAAACTCACGCCAACCAGGGCCGCGTAGATCCAGAAGGTCGATTGCGCCGCCGCCACACTCATCTTTTGAATGCGGAACGACAGGAAGAATACCAACGCCACCGGCGCAAACACGATCACCCACATCAACGGGCTGGCAAACAGCAGTTGACCGAATGCCGTCAGCTGTACCGCGCCACTCGAGGAATCGACGGCGGCCAGATAAGTGCCGATGGCGGCCACGCCGGTGATGCCGAGTCCGGCGGCCATGTAGTTGTAAACCTTGAGCATATAGGAGCGGAGACCCTGGTCGATCTCGGCCCGTGTCCCGGCCCGGGTCTGCGGTTGATACTTAACTTCAGCCATTTGCTCCCTCCAGAATTCTATTGCGCGACAGCATATGGGGACCGCCCCTCTTGCCGTCAAGTTACGGAAATCTAACCCGGTTGCCACGCTGCGGCAGCCGTCTCACATTTCGGAATAGTCGTCCATTTTGCGAGCCAGCGCAATGTCCCTTTCGGTGACGCCGCCCGCCGAGTGAGTCGAGAGGGTGACCTCCACCCTCCCGTAGACATTGGACCATTCCGGGTGATGGTCGGTCTTTTCGGCATAAAGCGCGACCCGCGCCATCCACCCCCAGGCCTGGTTGAAGGACTTGAACTGGAAGGTCTTGGTGATGGCATCGCGGCCCTTGGCTTCCGACCAGCCCTTCAACTCGTGCAGCGTCTTGGCGCGATCAACCCCCGCAAGCGGCTTGGCGTTCATAGGGCTGCCTGCAACTGATAGGACTCCTCGACCGCATAGGGCCCGCCGCCGCGCGAGGGCCGCGACGAGAATAGCACGAAGCGCGCCACTTCGAAGATGCGGCTCTTGTACAGGCTGTGCGAGGCGAGGAACCGGTGGACACCGCTTAGATCGGGCTCTTTCAGCCGGGCGAGCGTCACATGCGGCGTGAATTTGCGTTGATCCGCATCGAGCCCCAGAACCTGGCAGATGCGTTCATGGATCGATCGCAGGCGCCGCAACTCGGCGCTTTCCTCGACCCCGGCATAGAGCGTGTGAGGCTTGTTGCCGCCGAAGACGTCGATGCTCTTGAGCCGGACCGAAAAGGGCCGCGCCTCGACACCGTCGAGCTGATAGGCGATCTCGCGGGCAAGACTGTCGCCTATATCGCCGATGAAGCGAAGCGTGATGTGGAAGGAGTCCGGGTTGATCCAGCGGGAACCGATAATGCCGCCTCGCATCAGATCGAGGTCGAAGGCGACATCGGCCGGGATTTCAAGGCCGGTGAACAGTCGCGGCATGGCGGGCCTCCTCTTCAGCCGAAGGATTGCTCGGAACGCGCGCCTCTTACGCTAGCCTGATTCGACAAAAGGCCAATCCCTAATTTTCGGCGGCCCGCCGGATCAAACCTTCGACACTCGGCATCATGCGCTCCACAATGATGCTCACCCCCTTGCCATTCGGGTGAATTCCGTCGGCTTGGTTAAGAGAACGTTCCGCCGCCACGCCGTCGAGAAAGAAGGGGTAAAGAATGGCGCCGTGCTTCTCCGCCAGCCGCGGATAAATCGCGTCGAAGGCCGTGACGTAATCGGGACCGAGATTGGGCGGGGCTTGCATGCCGGCGACCAGAACCGGCAATTTCCGCGCCGCCGCCTTGGCGAGAATGGCATCGAGAGCCGCTTCCGTCTGTGTGGGATCGAGGCCGCGCAGCGCATCATTGGCGCCGAACTCGACGATGAGCCCGTCGATTTCATCGGTCAGAGCCCAGTCGAGACGGGCCAGGCCCGCCGCCGCCGTATCGCCCGAAACGCCCGCATTGACGACCCGCACATCGAGGCCCTTGGCGTTAAGCGCCGCTTCGAGCTTGGCTGGAAAGGCCTCGGAGGCTTCAAGCCCTAGCCCCGCCGTCAGACTGTCGCCGAGCACCAAGATGGTGACGGGCGCGGCGAGCGCCGTCTGGATGGCGAGAAAGAAAAAGGCCAGAGCGGCGAAAATCCGGATCATTCCCATCCACATAGGATCGGGAACGCCGCCCCGCAAGCATCCGTAACTCGACAAATCACGTAATGCAACCCATGTATGACGCCATGACCGCGCCTTCCGTTTCCCTGAAAAACGTCAGCCTGACCCTGCCGAGCCGCGCCGGCAATGTCGAAATCCTGCGCGGCGTCGATCTCACCGTCAATGGCGGCGAGGCCGTCGGCATCGTCGGCCCCTCGGGTTCCGGCAAGACCACGCTGCTCATGGTGATCGCCGGACTGGAACCGGTGAGCAGCGGCGAGATCGGCGTGGCCGGCACCACGCTCAACGGCCAGAACGAAGACGAGCTGGCCCGCTTCCGGCGCGACAATATCGGCATCGTCTTTCAGTCCTTCCATCTGATTCCGACCATGACGGCCTTGGAGAATGTCGCGGTGCCGCTCGAATTCAGGGGTGCGCGCGATGCCATGGCGACCGCCAGGAGCCATCTTGAACGCGTCGGCCTTGGTCATCGTCTCAGCCATTATCCGGGGCAACTCTCCGGCGGCGAACAGCAGCGCGTCGCCATCGCCCGCGCCCTCGCCTCCGGCGCCCGCATCCTGCTCGCCGACGAGCCCACCGGCAATCTCGACCAGGAGACCGGCAAGCAGATCATCGATCTTCTCTTCGGCCTTAGAAAAGAGGCAGGCGCCACGCTGCTTCTGGTCACCCATGACCGCGCCGTCGCTTCGCGCTGCGACCGCATCGCCGAAGTGCGCGATGGCCGCATCGTTTCCGGCGCTGCCCCGTGAACCTCGCACTCTGGCTGCGCTTCGCCGCCCGCGACCTGCGTTCCGGACTGCAGGGCTTCTGGATATTTCTCACCTGTCTGGCGCTCGGCACTGCTTCGATCGCCATTATCGGCTCGCTTGCCGCCGCGGTCGACCGCGGCCTTGAGGAACAGGGTCAGCCGCTCTTGGGTGGCGATGTGGAATTCTCCCTCATTCACCGCGAAGCCTCGCCGGAGGAATATGCCTTCATCGAAGGGTCCGGCACGGTCAGCAAGGTTGCAACGCTGCGGGCCATGGCGCTGGCCGGCGATGCGGCGACGCTGGTTGAAGTCAAGTCCGTCGACGCCGCCTATCCGCTCTATGGCGCGTTGACGCTGGAAGGGAACGCTCCCTTCGCGGAAAGCCTGGAACAGCGAGGCGGCTTTCATGGCGCTCTCGCCGATCCGCTGCTGATCGGCCTTCTCGGCCTCAAGCCGGGAGAGAGGGTGAAGATCGGTTCGCTCGAATTGGAAATCCGCGGCCTCATCGCCAATGAACCGGACCGGATTTCCGACGGCATCGTACTCGGCCCGCGCCTTCTGGTGAGCGAAGCGGCACTGACCCAGACGGGACTGGTCCAGCCCGGCAGTCTCATCACCTGGCGCTACCGCCTCAAGCTCGCGGGCGATACCAGCCTCAAGGCGGCGCGCGCCGTCATCCGCAGGGCCAAGACGCAATTCCCCGATGCCGGATGGCGGCTCCGGGCCCGCGACAATGCCGCCTCGGGGGCGGAGCGCTTCGTCGAGCGGCTTGGCTATTTCATGACGCTCGTGGGACTCACCGCGCTCATCGTCGGTGGCGCCGGCATCGCCAATGCGGTTTCAGCCTTCGTCGGCCGGCGCACACCGGCGATCGCCACGCTGAAATGCTTGGGAGCGCCTTCGCGCGATGTCTTCGGCATCTATCTGACCGAAATCCTCCTCGTTGCCTTGATCGCCATCGCCATCGGCCTTGCCACCGGAGCGGCGGCACCGCCTCTTGCCCACGCCACCCTGAGCGGCATCCTGCCCTTGCCGATCGCGGCCCGGATCGAACTCCTGCCTCTGGCCAATGCCGCTGCCCTGGGCCTGCTCGTCACCATTGCCTTCGCGCTGTGGCCCCTGGCCCGCACCCGCGAGGTTCCAGCCTCGGCCCTGTTCCGCCATCGCATCGTCGAGGCGCGCGGTTGGCCGCGTCCCGCCGATCTCTTAGGCATCGGCCTGGCGCTGGCCGCCATCGCCGCACTCATTTTTGCGAATTTCGACGACCGCCGCATCACCGGCTTTTATCTGGGCGGCCTTGCCGCGAGCTTCGTCGCGCTCTTGGGTCTCGCCAAGGCGATCGTCCTCATGACGAAGCACTTGCCGAAGCCCACTTCCGCCGTCTGGCGCTATGCCATCGCCAATATCCATCGCCCGGGATCGGCCGCCGTTTCGGTCATTCTGGCGCTCGGTCTCGGGCTCACTTTGTTCGTGGCGCTGGCGCTGACCGACCGGGCCATCAGCCGCGAGCTTCGTTCCGGCATTCCCGACAAGGCCCCGGCCTTCTTCTTTCTCGATGTCCGCAACGACGAGCTCGGCGCCTTCATCGATGCGGTGAAGCGCCAGCCGGGTGTCACCGATGTTGGCTCGGCGCCGATGCTGCGCGGCCGCATCGTGAAGGTAAAAGGTGTTGCCGCCGAGAAGGTGCAGGCCTCGCCCGAATCGAACTGGGCGCTGCACGGCGATCGCGGCCTCACCTATTCCGCCACTCTGCCGGAAGGCTCGGTGCTCACCGAAGGCCAGTGGTGGCCCGCCGATTACGACGGTTCGCCGCTCGTCTCCCTGGTCGACGAAATCGCCCATGGCATCGGCGTGGCGATCGGCGACGAGATTACCGTCAATGTTTTGGGCCGCGAGGTAACGGCGCGGGTCCACAATCTCCGGCAGGTGAATTGGCGGAGCCTCGGCATCAATTTCGTCATGGTGTTTTCGCCCAACACGCTCAAGGCCGCGCCCCACAGCTTCATCGTCACCGTCGAGATGCGGGGCGGCGACGAGGCGAGGTTGCTAAATGTTATGGCGCGCGCCTATCCCTCGGTGACGGCGGTGCGCGTCAAGGATGCCATCGCCGTCGTCACCGATCTCCTATCAAAAATGCTGGCGGCGATCCGCGGCGCCAATGTTCTGACGCTCCTGACCGGCGTATTGGTACTGGCGGGGGCCCTTGCGGCGGGACTTTCGGCCCGCATCTACGATGCCGTGGTGCTCAAGACCTATGGCGCCTCGCGCCGCCAGTTGATGGGCGCCTTCGTCATCGAATATGCGGGCCTCGGCCTTGCGTCCGCACTCTTCGGCATTGCCGTGGGCTCGCTGGCCTCGTGGTTTCTCGCCCGCTTCATTCTGGAAATGCCATGGAGCTTCTCGGCCACGACCGCGGTGGCGACCGCCCTCATCGCCATGGCAATCACGGTGCTGGCCGGCTTGACGGTCACCTGGCGGGCGCTTTCGGCACGGCCCGCGCCACTGCTCAGAAACGAGTAGAATTGCGGGCGGGTTCGCGTTAGGCATGTTCCATGGTGGTTCTCAACCGCATCTACACCCGCACCGGCGATGCCGGCGAGACGGCACTTGGCACCGGCGAGCGGGTCTCCAAGGCGCATCTGCGCATCCACGCCTATGGCACGGTGGACGAGACCAACGCCGTCATCGGCATTGCCAGGCTGCACACGGCGGCACCGGAATTCGCCAGACTCGACGCCATGCTGGCCCGCATCCAGAACGAACTCTTCGATCTCGGCGCCGATCTCTGCGTTCCCGACACCGGCCAGAAACTCGATTACGATCCGCTGCGCATTCTGCCGCTGCAATTTGAGCGGATCGAACGCGAAATCGATGAGCTTAATGGCGAGCTCGCACCTTTACGCTCCTTCGTGCTGCCCGGCGGCCATCCCGCCGCAGCACACCTGCATCTGGCCCGCACCGTCTGCCGCCGGGCCGAGCGGCTGATCGTCGAATTGAAACAGCAGGCAGGCGAGCATGTGAGCGAAGGCGCCATCGCCTATATCAACCGCTTGTCCGACTTCTTTTTCGTCGCCAGCCGCTGGGTCAATGTCCGTGCCCAGGGCGACGTGCTGTGGGTGCCGGGAAAGACCCGCTGATGTTCGTGCCGCTGCACGACGACACGCCGCTGCGGGTGATCCGCTTCCAATATGTAACTCTCGCGATCATCGCCGCCAATGTGGTGATCTTTCTCATGACCGGCGCCTTCGCCAGCCAGCAGGCCGTGGAGGCCGTGGCGGCGGGTTTCGGTGTGATTCCCGCCGAACTCACCCATAGCGGCCCGCTCGATCCGGCGCTCCACCCGGTTCCCGAACCGGCAACGCTCATCACCTACATGTTCATCCATGGCGGCTGGTTGCATCTTCTCACCAACATGCTGTTCCTCTGGGTCTTCGCCGACAATGTCGAGGACGCCTTCGGCTATTTCGCCTTCCTGCTGTTCTATCTCCTGACCGGCATCGCCGGCGGCCTCACCCATGTGCTGATGGCGCCCGCGTCGCCTTCGCCGCTGATCGGCGCATCGGGCGCGGTTTCGGGGGTGATCGCCGCCTATATGCTGCTCTATCCCAAGGCCCGTATCTGGATCTTGTTGTTCATGCGCCTGCCGATCCGCATCGGCGCCGTCTGGGTGTTGGGCGGCTGGTTCGCGTTGCAGGTGGTGAGCCTGCTGTTGACCGGTGAAAAGGATGTACAGGTGGCCTGGTGGGCGCATATTGGCGGCTTCGTTGCCGGGCTCGCCATTACATTCCTGCTTCGTTCCAGGCTACTCATGCGGATCGGCGATTGAAGCCAAACGTCGCATGCGGCTCTGTCTTGCCGGTCCCGGAATTGACTTGATGGGGTGCGGTCACTAGGTTCCGCCGCGATTTTCCAAAGAGGGTGGTGATGAAAGTCCTGGTCGCTGTGAAGCGGGTCGTCGATTACAACGTCAAGATCCGCGTTAAGGCCGATGGCTCCGGCGTCGAGCTGGCCAATGTAAAGATGTCGATGAATCCCTTCGACGAGATCGGCGTCGAGGAGGCCGTGCGCCTCCGGGAAGCCGGCAAGGCTACGGAAGTGGTGGCCGTCTCGGTGGGCCCGGCCCAGGCCCAGGAAACGCTGCGCACCGCCCTGGCCATGGGCGCCGACCGCGCCATCATGGTGAAGCACGACGATTATGTGGAGCCGCTCGGCGTCGCCAAGATCCTGAAGGGCGTGGTCGCGGCGGAGAAGCCCGACATCGTGATCCTCGGCAAGCAGGCGATCGACGACGACTGCAACCAGACCGGCCAGATGCTGGCGGCCCTCCTCGGTTGGGCCCAGGCCACCGCCTGCTCAAAGCTGGAGCTGGGCAATGGCGAAGCCACCATCACCCGCGAGATCGATGGCGGGTTGCAGACCATCAAGGTCAAGATGCCGCTGATCGTGACCACCGACCTGCGCCTGAACCAGCCGCGTTATGCCTCGCTGCCCAATATCATGAAGGCCAAGAAGAAGCCGCTCGATGAAAAAACTCCGGCCGACTACGGCGCCGACGTGCGCCCACGCCTCAAGGTGGTGAAGACCGAAGAGCCGCCGAAGCGCCAGTCGGGCGTCAAGGTGAAGTCGGTCAGTGAGCTGGTCTCGAAACTCAAGGAAGCGGGAGCGATCTGATCATGGCCGTTCTTCTCATCGCCGAACACGACAACGTCTCCCTCAAGGACGCGACCCACAAGGCGCTAACCGCCGCCGCCCAGATGGGCGGCGATGTGCATGTGCTGGTGGCCGGCAACAATGCCGCGGCCGCCGCGGCCCAGGCGGCGAAGCTCGCCGGCGTGAAGAAGGTTCTTCATGCCGAGAGCGCCACCCTCGAGCGGCCACTAGCCGAGCCCATGGCGGCCCTCATCGTCTCGCTGGCCGGTGCTTATGAGCACATCGTCGCCGCCGCCACCACCAACGGCAAGAACTACATGCCGCGCGTGGCAGCGCTTCTCGACGTGATGCAGATTTCGGATATTTCCGAGGTCAAGTCGGGCGACACCTTCGTGCGCCTGATCTATGCCGGCAATGCCGTGCAGACGGTGCAATCGACCGATGCCAAGAAAGTCGTCACCGTCCGCATTGCCTCTTTCGCGGCAGCGTCGGAAACCGGTACAGCCGCCATCGAGAAGGTAAATGCCGCCGCCGATCCCGGCCTCTCCTCCTATCAGAGCGAGAACCTGTCGAAGTCGGACCGGCCGGAACTTACCTCGGCCAAGGTCATCGTCTCCGGCGGCCGCGGCATGCAGAACGGCGAGAACTTCAAGCTGCTCGAATCGGTGGCCCGCAAGCTCGGCGCCGCCGTCGGCGCCTCGCGCGCCGCCGTCGATGCGGGCTATGTGCCGAACGATTACCAGGTGGGCCAGACCGGCAAGGTCGTCGCCCCCGACCTCTACATCGCGGTCGGCATCTCCGGCGCCATCCAGCACCTCGCCGGCATGAAGGACTCGAAAATCATCGTCGCCATCAACAAGGACGAGGAGGCACCGATCTTCCAAGTGGCCGATTTCGGCCTCGTCGCCGACCTCTTCCAGGCAGTTCCGGAACTCGACAACGAGCTGGCCAAACTGGCGAAGTAACCGGACCGGTATTTAATTTGCTGCACTTGCGAAATGAGCTTGCCCGCGCCCGGCGCCCGATATAGGCTTGCCTGCCTTTATCATGTGGGTAGTAGACGCGAATGCAGATCAAGAAAGTCGGCGTCATCGGCGCCGGGCAGATGGGAAATGGCATTGCCCATGTCTGCGCGCTGGCCGGTTACGAGGTCGGCCTCAACGATGTCAGCAAGGACCGCATCGAGGCGGGACTCGCCACCATCAACGGCCATCTGGCCCGGCGGGTTAAATCCGGCAAGATCACCGAGGCCGACCGCGAGGCGGCGCTTAAGCGCATCAAGGGTGTCGCCTCCTATGACGGCTTCGCCGATTACGATCTGGTGATCGAGTCGGCCGTCGAGGACGAGCAGGTCAAGCGCAAGATTTATCAGGCGCTCTGCCCGCATCTCAAGCCCGAGGCGATCCTCGGCACCAATACCTCGTCGATCTCGATCACAAGGCTTGCCGCCACCACCGACCGGCCGGAAAAATTCATGGGCATACACTTCATGAATCCGGTGCCGGTGATGGAGCTGGTGGAGCTGATCCGCGGCATCGCCACCGGCGAAGCGACCTTCGCCGCCGTCAAGGAATTCACCACGTCCCTGCACAAGACCGTGGCGGTGTCCGAGGATTTCCCCGCCTTCATCGTCAACCGCATTCTGCTGCCGATGATCAATGAGGCGATCTACACGCTCTATGAGGGCGTGGGCGGTGTCGAGGCCATCGACACGGCAATGCGGCTCGGCGCCCGTCATCCCATGGGTCCACTGGAACTGGCCGATTTCATCGGCCTCGATACCTGTCTGTCGGTGATGCAGGTGCTTTACGAGGGGTTGGCCGATTCGAAATACCGCCCCTGCCCGCTCTTGGTGAAATATGTCGAGGCCGGCTGGCTCGGCCGCAAGACCAACCGCGGCTTCTACGACTACCGCGGCGAAAAGCCGGTGCCGACGCGCTAACTGAGTTTGCCTTCGGCAATCGCCGCTCGGATCAGGGTCAAGGCCTCGGGGCTGGCCCATTCGGCCGGGCCCAGGAGGCGGCCTATCTCATTGCCCTGGCGATCGATCAGCACGGTGGTGGGCAGTCCCAGCGCCTCGAGATCGTCGAGGATTTTGCCGCTGGGCTCGACATAGAGCTTGAGCGCCTGCGAGCCGGTTTCCTCGATGAAAGCCGCCGAGGCCTCAACGCCCTTGCGGTCGATGCTGATGGCGACCACCTCGAAGTCCGCCGATCCCAATTGCTTCTGCAATTCGGCCAGGGCCGGCATTTCCTTCCGGCAGGGGGCGCACCAGGTCGCCCAGAGATTGACCAGAACGACGCGGCCGCGCCATTGACTGAGCTTCATGTCCCCGCCGCTACCGTCTTGAAAGGCAATATCGGCCACCGGCTGGCGGTCCGGCTTGACGATGAAGGCGGCAAGCGCCCCCTTGGCCATGTCCCTGCTCACCCCGGCCTGCGTCGGGGCCACACCGGGCGGCGGCACGGCGGCCTTGCGTTCGCCGCTCTGAAACCAGTAAATGCCGGTGATCGCGGCAAGGACGGCCAGTCCGGCGGCAAGGGTCCTGTATCGGGGTTTCATGGCAGGGTCCTTGCGCGGGAATGAAGGATTTTCGATGACCAACAGAATGTGGGGCGGGCGGTTTCAATCGGGGCCGGACGCGATCATGGAGGAGATCAACGCCTCGATCGGCTTCGACAAGCGGCTGTTCGCCCAGGATATCGCGGGCTCGAAAGCCCATGCCGCGATGCTGGCCGAACGGGGCATCATCTCGAAGTCCGATGCGTCTGCAATTAGGCGCGGGCTCGAGCAGGTTCAAGCCGAAATCGAGGCGGGCAGCTTCACATTTTCGCGGGCGCTCGAGGACATTCACCTCAATATCGAATCGCGGCTCAAGGAGCTGATCGGTCCCACCGCCGGAAGGCTGCACACGGCGCGCTCGCGCAACGACCAGGTGGCCACCGATTTCCGCCTCTACGTGCGCGATACGATCGACCATCTCGATGCCCAGCTGAAGGAACTGCAGCGCGCCCTGGCCGAAAAGGCCGCCGCCCATGCCGCAACCATCATGCCGGGATTCACCCATCTGCAGGTGGCCCAGCCCGTGACCTTCGGCCACCATGGCCTCGCCTATGTCGAGATGCTGGCCCGCGACCGCTCGCGCCTTGCCGACGCGCGGGCAAGGCTCAACGAAAGCCCGTTGGGGGCCGCCGCCCTTGCCGGAACATCTTTCCCTATCGATCGCACCATGACGGCGAAGGCTTTGGGCTTCGACCGCCCGATGCGCAATTCCCTCGACGCGGTCTCCGACCGCGACTTCGGGCTCGAAACGATTGCCGCCTGCGCCATCTGCGCCACGCATTTGTCGCGGCTGGCCGAGGAAATCGTCATCTGGTCCTCGGCCCAGTTCCGCTTCGTCAAGCTCTCCGACAAGTTCACCACCGGCTCCTCGATCATGCCGCAGAAGCGCAATCCCGATGCCGCCGAACTGGTGCGCGCCAAGCCGGGGCGCATTCTCGGCGCGCTGACGGCATTGCTGGTGGTGATGAAGGGCCTGCCGCTCGCCTATTCCAAGGACATGCAGGAGGACAAGGAGCCCGCCTTCGACGCCTTCGACTCGCTGTCCCTGGCGGTCGCCGCTACCGCCGGCATGGTACGCGACATGGTGCCGGACGCAACCCGGATGCGCGAGGCGGCGGCGCAAGGTTTTTCCACCGCCACCGATCTCGCCGACTGGCTCGTCCGTACACTGAAGATACCGTTCCGCGAGGCCCATCACGTCGCCGGCAGCCTCGTGGCGCTCGCCGAAAACAAGGGCTGCGATCTGCCGCAGCTGCCGCTCGCCGACATGCAAAAGGTCGAAAAGCGGATCACCAAGGACGTCTACAAAGTGCTGACCGTCGAGGCCTCCGCCGCCTCGCGCACCAGTTTCGGCGGTACCGCACCCGCCAATGTCCGCCGCGAGGCGCAGCGTTGGCTGAAGCAACTGGGATCGCGATAGGACATGCGATGAAAACGGCTCTCCTACTCATCCTGCTGGCCATGAACCTCGCCGCCTGCGGCGTGCGCGGCGATCCGGAACCGCCGCCGCAGTTCCACGAGGCGCGCTAGGCGATGCATCACTTCGCCTACCGCGATGGCGTGCTGCATGCCGAGAATGTGAACCTTGCGGTGCTGGCTGGGGAAATCGGCACGCCCTTCTACTGCTATTCCACCGCGACGCTCGAACGCCACTACCGCGTCATGGACGAGGCCTTTGCCGGCACCGATCATCAGATTTGCTACGCCATGAAGGCCAATTCCAACCAGGCGGTGATCAAGACCATGGCGGAACTGGGTGCCGGCATGGATGTGGTCTCGGAAGGAGAACTCCGCCGCGCCCTTGCCGCCGGCGTGCCTTCCCGCAAGATCGTATTCTCCGGTATCGGCAAGACGGCCCGCGAAATGGCGTTTGCCTTGAAGGAAGGCATCGCCTGTTTCAATGTCGAATCGGAACCCGAGCTGGAACTGCTCTCCGCTATCGCCCAGCGCACCGGCCAGCGCGCCACCGTATCGATCCGCGTTAACCCGGACGTCGATGCCAGGACCCATCACAAGATCACCACCGGCAAGGCCGAGAACAAGTTCGGCGTCTCCTATGCAAGAGCGCCCGAGGTCTATGCCCGCGCCGCGATGCTTCCGGGCATCGATGTAGCCGGCATCGACATGCATATCGGCAGCCAGATCGTCGAACTCGAGCCCTTTGAGCAGGCGTTCCAGCTGATGGCGTCGCTGGCGGTGGAGCTGAATTCACAGGGCCATAACATCCGCCATCTCGATCTGGGCGGGGGCTTGGGCGTTCCCTATCGCGGCGGCAACGACGTGCCGCCGCATCCGGATGAATATGCCGCCATGGTGAAGCGCACTCTCGGCCATCTCGGCCTCAAATATGTGCTTGAGCCGGGGCGGATGATTGCCGGCAATGCCGGCGTGCTGGTGGCGCGCGTCGTCTACGTGAAACACGGCGAGGAAAAGCATTTCGTCATCCAGGATGCGGCGATGAACGATCTGATCCGCCCGACGCTCTATGACGCCTGGCACGATATCGTTCCGGTGGAACAGCCCGCCGCCGATTGCAGCATGATTGAGGCCGATATCGTTGGACCGGTGTGCGAATCGGGCGACTATCTGGCGAAGTCCCGGCGCCTGCCCGCCGTAGCGCAGGGCGATCTTCTGGCCGTAATGACCGCCGGCGCCTATGGCGCGGTGCAGTCGGGAACTTACAACACCAGGCCGCTCGTGCCGGAGGTGCTGGTCAAGGGCGGCAAATGGGCCCTGGTGCGGCCGCGCCAGACCCATGAGGAGTTGATCGGCCTCGACCGGCTCGCCTCCTGGCAAGAAAAAAACTAAGTTTACGGTATCTAAATCGTGAAGCGCGACAACGGGCATAATTTGGCCCTTGTGTGTTAGCATGCTTCCTCAGATGGCCGGACCGACCGACCGCAAGCTCGACCGTAAGATTTTGCAGGCGCGCCTCGCCATGGGGTGGGAACGCCTGTGGGCGGCGTTGCATTGGCCGCTGCTTATCCTCGCCAGCTTTGCCGCCGCAGTGGCCTCGGGTCTGTTGCCGATGCTGCCGGACGTGGCGCGCTATGCTGCGCTCCTCCTCTTTGCCGTCGCCTATCTGTGGTCGCTGAAGCGGCTTTTCGCCATCGTATGGCCCGGCCGCCGTGCCGCCATGCGGCGTATCGAAATGGTCACGGGTCTTGCCCACCGGCCGGTTTCCGCACTCACCGATACGCTGGCGGGCGATCCTGGGGATGAGGCGAGCCGCATCGTCTGGGAGGAACACAAGCGCCGGCAATTGCGCGGGCTCGACAATCTCCGGGCCGGCGCGCCGCGCTCGGCTTGGCGCGATCTCGATTCGCGTGCGTTCCGCGTGCCGGTCGCACTTGCACTTTTTGTAAGCCTCTTGCTCGGCCCCGGCGATCCGCGCGCCAATCTCGCCGATGCCCTGCGCCTCGCCCCCATCGTCGAGGCGAGCCCACTCGTCCTCGATGCCTGGATCAAGCCGCCCGCCTATACCGCGAGGCCGCCGGTGATGCTGACTAGCCCGTCGATGGTCGAGAAGCTCAAGACCGAGCCCGAGATTCTGGTTCCTGAAAATTCCGTCCTCACCTTGCGCCTCGACGGCGCAGGCGAGCCGGGGGTGCGCTTCAACGCGCTGACGCCGCAGGGCACCGCCGGTGCCGAACTGGCCGAGCCGTCGCCGAAAAACAAATTCGAAGCGGGATTGTTCCAGTCGGAGGCGAAACTGACACGGCCCGCCCTCGTTACCATCATGGATGGCGAGCGTACGCTGACCACCTGGCGGATCGTGCTCGTTCCCGATGTCCCGCCCGCTGCCGCCTTCACCGCCGACCCCGCCGCCGATGCGATGGGGGCGCTCACCGTCAAATGGGAGGCCAGCGACGATTACGGTGTCGCGCGCATTGTCACGGAGATTTCGCTTTCCGACACCCAGGACGGCGAGGTCGGCATTGCCGGAAACGGCGTGTTCCTCTTCGATGCGCCGGAATTTCCCATCGTCTTGCGCAAGTCCGCGCCGAAGCGGGAAGCAGGCAGCAAGACCGCCGATCTCACCGCCCATCCCTGGGCGGGGCTCATGGTCGAGATGGTACTGGAAGCCCGCGATGCCGCGGGCCATTCGGGCTTCAGCGAGACGAAGACTTTCCGGCTGCCGGAGCGGGTTTTCACCAAGCCACTGGCCCGCGCCCTCATCGAACAGCGCCGCACCCTGGTCATGGAGCCCGACGATACCACCGAGGCCGAATCCATGCTGGAGGCGCTGCTCGCCTATCCCGCCGGAGCGATCGAGCGCAGCAGCACCCATATCGCCATCGCCGCGGTGATTTCGCGGCTCGCCAATGCCAGGGACCATGACGACATCCGCGACGCGATCGGCATGTTGTGGCAGATCGCCGTAAACCTCGAGGACGGCGAGCTTGCCGATATCCGCGCCGAGCTCGAAGCGGCGCGCCGCGAGCTGGAGCGCGGGCTCGCCGAACGGGCTTCGCCCGAAGAGATCGCCAAGCTGATGCAGCGCATGCGTGAAGTCATGGACCGCTACATGCAGTCGCTGCTTGAAGAGGCCGAGAAGCGGCTGCAGCAAGGCGGCGCCGACGAACCGCAGCGCCACCAGCAGGGCGAGACCGTCAGCCCCGAGCAATTGCAGAAAATGCTCGATACCATCCAGAAGCTGGCCGAAAACGGCGCTCTCGAGGCGGCCCAGGAAATGCTGGCGCAACTGGAAAACATGCTGCGCAATCTCGAGCCCGGTATGAATGCCGGGAACATGGACCCGCAGCGCGACACACCGATGTCGCGGATGCTCGACCAGCTTTCGGAGCTGATGCGCCGTCAGCAGGGCCTGATGGACGATACTCAGCGCATGCCGGATGTGAGCGAGGGCGACATCACCGACCAGAACGGCGGCGAGCCCGGCAACCGCGGCCGGCGCGGCAACCCGGAAGCGCTGGCCGGCCAGCAGCAAGAGCTCAGCCGCATGCTTGAGGAGATGCTGCGGCAATTGGGCCAGAACGGCATGCCGGCGCCGCCGCCGCTGGGCGAGGCCGGCAAGCAGATGCGCGGCGCCGAAGGCTCGTTGCGCAAGCGCGAACGCGACCGGGCGCTGGGCCAGCAGGGCGAGGCGCTGAGCCAGTTGCGCGAGGGCGCCAAGAGCGTCATCCGCCAGTTGATGCAACAGGGCACGGGAGCCGAAGGTAACTATGGCCGCCATGGCGAAGCCCGCGGCGACCAGCGCGATCCACTCGGCCGGCCGATGCCGAACCGCAATGAGGATTTCGGACCGGAACGCGACATGCTGCCATCCGAACTGGCGATCCGCCGGGCGAGAGAGATTCTCGAAACCCTGCGCACCCGCGCCGGCGAGCCCGGCCTCGGGCGCATCGAACGCGACTATATCGACCGGCTGCTGCGCGGCCTCTACTGAGTTTCTTCGGCAATCATCCGGCCGCCGGCTGTCACCGCCAGATGCGCGCAGCCAGAGAAAATCTTAGCCGCGAAGGCCCGGTGTGACGCCCGTCACAGCCAGGAACAGATTTCTGGCGGAAATTGCCCCGGTTACTACAAACGCGGATCGGAACTCGCAGCTCCACCCCGATCTATCGGGATGGTGACCGGAGGCGGTTTCAAGGCCCCCTCTGTCGCCTCCTCGTTCACTTTCCCGGTTTGACACCTCACGCCCGCCCAGTATAGCCCCATGGCGGTTTGACCGGTCTCGACCAGGCAAGCCTGCCGGACAAGCCACTGGTCGTTGGCCCCGCCTATCAGCCGGCCCCGTGAGGCCTATTCGGGCGCCATATTCAATTTAATGGCGGAAATGCCGGATGCCAGTGAAAACCATGGCAAGGCCGGCGGCATCGGCAGCCTTGATGACCTCGTCGTCCTTGATCGAGCCACCCGGCTGAATGACGGCGGTGACGCCCGCCTCGGCCGCCTGCATGAGGCCATCGGCGAAAGGGAAGAAGGCGTCGGAGGCGACGACCGAGCCCCTGACCGGAGCGTCCTTCAGGCCCGCGGCACGGGCCGCATCCTCGCTCTTGCGGACCGCGATGCGCGCCGCATCGACCCGCGACATCTGGCCGGCACCGATCCCCACCGTGGCGCCATCTTTGGCATAGACAATGGCATTCGACTTGACATGCTTCGCCACCCGGAAGGCAAAGCGGAGATCGGCCAGTTCCTGTGGCGTCGGCGCCCGCCGCGTCACCACTTTCATCTCACCGTCCGTCAACGTGCCGTTGTCGCGCGATTGCACCAGGAGGCCGCCGGCGATGGTCTTCACCGACAATCCCGGGCTGCGCGGATCGTGCAGGCTGTCGACGATCAGCAAGCGCAGATTCTTCTTCGCCGCCACGATAACTTGGGCTTGCGTGTCGGCGCCGGGGGCCACGATTACTTCGGTGAAGAGTGCGACGATTTCTTCCGCCTTCGCCGCATCGAGCCTGCGGTCGAGCGCCACGATGCCGCCGAAGGCGCTGACCGGATCGCAGCGCACGGCCTTACGGTAAGCTTCCATTAGCGAAGCGCCGATGGCCACGCCGCAAGGCTTGACATGCTTGACGATGACGCAGGCCGCCTCGCGCGCCACGTCGAACCCGGCCAGGCGCTC
>CAYOZR010000019.1:0-31010 GCA_964408555.1 uncultured Aestuariivirga sp. | reverse complement strand
CCCACCGTTTGGCTGAGCGGGTTGGGCGAGACGGCGCGTGTGAGGAGGCGGAGGCGCTGCGCCTCATGGGCGGAAACGACATGGCCGGTGACCAGCATCTCCATGGCGTCCTTGGGCGTAACATTGCGCGACAGGGCCACCATCGGTGTCGAGCAAAAGAGGCCGATGTTGACGCCCGGCGTGCAGAAGCCCGCCGTATCCGCGGCGATCGCCAGATCGCAGCTCGCCACCAGCTGGCATCCCGCCGCACTCGCCAGGCCTTGCACTTCGGCGATGACCGGCTTGGGGTGCTCGACGATCGAGACCATGAGCCGGGCGCAGGTTTCGAACAGCGCGGCGAAATAGGCCGCACCCCTGTCGGGGGCTTGGCGCCGCGCCGTCATTTCCTTGAGATTGTGACCGGAGCAGAACACCGGCCCGCCGGCGGCGATGACGATGACCCGCACCGCTTTGTCCGCCGCCGCTTCATCGAGGGCCGCCCGCAAGGCCACCAGCATCGCCTCGGAGAGCGAGTTGCGCGTGGCGGGATCGTTGAGGGTCAGGCGCAGAATGCCGGAGGCGAGCTGGCGCGGCAGAAGATCGCTCATTCTTCCTCGGTTTCGAGCTGCTTGAGCTTTTCCGTGTAGGCCGGATCGTCGATGAGTTCCTGGATGACCTTGCGGTTGTTCTCCGACGGGATCATCGCCTTGAGCGAAGCGATCATCCGGTCCTTCATATCCGCCGCGAGTTCGGCATCGTTCTGGATTTCCTCGATCTGCGACTGGATGTCGGCCGACTGGTCGTCGATGATGCCGGTATAGGCGAAGCTCACCGTGGTGATGGCCACATTCCACTCGCCGACGGTGGCGAAGCCGGCCGCCTTGATATCGGCCTCGAAATCCTTGCCCTGGGCCGTCTGGTCGACGAAGTCCTGCAGGTTCTCGTAGAGTTCGAACTCCGCGTCCTTGTATTTGTCCTTGACCAGCACATAGGCATCGACCGCGCGCCTGGCGATGTCGGGGGTCAATTCTATGGTCTCGATCTGCGGAATTTCGCCCAGACTCATGTCATCGGGCGATATGCCTTCGCCGTCCTCGGCTGCCGGCTGGTTGGGATCGGGCTGGGTGAGGTCCTCGCCTTGCGGGGGCGGCGGGTCGGTATTTTGCGCCATTTGCGGCAGCGATAGTTCAAGAACGGCGACGTTGGCCACGGCATGCCCCGACAGGACGGCCATTGCGCCAAGTAGAGCAGCAATCCCGATGCGCCTTGCCATGCTGGAACCCCGATTGATTCTGACACTATGGGAGAGGCTTGGGGCCGAAAAGTGTCGCCGTGACGAATGGCGCGGCTGTTGCGGGAATGCCACAAACACCGGTAACATAATACCACATTAAGAAAAGCATTGAATTTCGCGGTTTCGCTTGACAGTTTGGTCCTGTCCGCTTAATCGGACCGGCATCGAACGGGGCGCCGGACAGCCTATGTCTCGCGCCTTTTCCATTGTCACGTCATGAACCCCCGAGACCCCCGGATGAAAACCTATACGGCGAAAGCCAAGGACATCGTGAAGAACTGGGTGCTGATCGATGCCGAAGGCCTGGTTGTCGGTCGCGCCGCCGCGATCATCGCCAACCGCCTGCGCGGCAAGCACAAGCCCACCTTCACGCCCCATATGGATTGCGGCGACCATATTGTCGTCATCAACGCCGAGAAGGTGCTGCTCACCGGCCGCAAGCGCCAGCAGAAGACCTATTACTGGCACACCGGCTTTCCCGGCGGCATCAAGGAACGCAAGGCCGACAAGATTCTCGACGGCAAGTTCCCCGAGCGGGTGCTGGAATCGGCGGTCAAGCGCATGCTGCCCGGCGGGCCGCTCAAGCGCCATCAGATGACGCACCTGCGCATCTACAAGGGTGCGGCACACCCACACGAGGCCCAGAACCCGGTGAAGCTCGACATCAAGTCGATGAATCCCAAGAACACGCTGAGAGGCTGATGACCATGGCTGAACAGACGACACTTTCCAATCTCGGCCAGGCCATGGGCATGGGCACGGCAGCCACCGCCGCGGCGGCTGCCGCCGCCGCCGTCAAGCCCAAGCTCGATGCCAAGGGCCGCTCCTACGCGACGGGGCGCCGCAAGAACGCCATTTCGCGCGTCTGGCTGATGCGCGGCTCGGGCAAGATCACGGTCAACGGCAAGCCGATCGAGGCCTATTTCGCCCGTCCGGTTCTGCGCATGCTGGTGCAGCAGCCGCTCGTCAGCGCCAATCGCGCCACCCAGATCGACATCAACTGCACCGTCGTCGGCGGCGGCCTTTCCGGCCAGGCCGGCGCGGTGCGGCACGGCATTTCCCGGGCGCTCACCTATTTCGAGCCGGAACTGCGCGGCCTTCTCAAGAAGGCCGGCTTCCTGACCCGCGACAGCCGCGCCGTCGAGCGCAAAAAATACGGCCGCGCCAAGGCCCGCCGCAGCTTCCAGTTCTCGAAGCGCTGATTCAGATTACATTCGACGCGGAACGGCCGGAGGAAACTCCGGCCGTTTTCGTGTGCAGCCGCCGGCCTCTGCCGGTCACTACGCCGCCGGCGTGGCAAAGCGGCCGCCCGGCGTGGAGTTGGAAATCTTCAGTTCCTCCTCATTCATCTCCGCGACAATGTCGGCGAAGAGCGGCGTGCTGAGATAGCGTTCGCCGGTATCGGGCAGCATGCACAGAATGGTGGAGCCGGCCGGGGCATCCTTGCACACCTGCAACGCGGCGGCGAAAGTGCCGCCCGCCGTGATGCCGACGAAAATTCCCTCCTTCTGGGCCAGCTGCTTGCTCCAGTGCATGGCATCGGGCCCGGTAACCGTCAGGATGCGGTCGATCACCCCCATGTCGACGGCATCGCTGGTGAGCTTCGGAATGAAGTCGGGGCTCCAGCCCTGAAGGGGATGCGGCTTCCAGGCCGCATTGGCCGCTGCCGCCGATCCGTCGGCATTACGCGGCTGCGGCGTCTTGCTGGTCAGCATCGGCGCATCGGCGGGCTCGCATACGACGATCTTGGTTTCCGGCCGTTCCTTGGCCAGCACCCGGGCAACGCCCTTGAGCGTGCCGCCGGTGCCGAAGCCGGTGACCCAATAGTCCAGCCGCTCGCCCTTGAAATCGGCGAGGATTTCCTGCGCCGTGGTGCGCGAGTGTATGTCGGGATTGGCCTCGTTCTCGAACTGCCGGGTCAGAAACCAGCCATGGGCTTCGGCCAGTTCGACGGCCTTCTTCACCATGCCCATGCCGCGCTCGGCCGCCGGCGTCAGCACCACCTTGGCGCCGAGGAAGCGCATGAGCTTGCGGCGCTCGACGCTGAAGGGTTCGGCCATGGTGACGACCAGCGGATAGCCCTTCTGGGCGCAGACCATGGCAAGCCCTATTCCGGTATTGCCGCTGGTCGCCTCGATGACGGTCTGCCCGGGTTTGAGCTTGCCGCTGCGTTCGCCCTCCTCGATGACGCCCAGCGCCAATCGGTCCTTGACCGATCCCAACGGATTGAAGGCTTCGATCTTGACATAGAAGTTCACATGCGGCGGCGCCAACCGGCCGATTTTGACGACCGGCGTGTTCCCCACGGTTTCGAGGATATTGGCGTATCTGCGTCCCATGCGGGCCTCTCCTTCAGGGTTTGACGGGACCATGAGCATTCCCTGTTTCCCGGATTGTTGCAATGGCCAGGCCTGAACCACCAATTTTCATGCATGGCTTGAGAATCTGTCTTGTTGAACCGTGCGATCGGGCTATCGAATAAAGGGGACGGGCAAAAAGGAGGGTGGCACATGGAAAGTCATGCGCGGGTCGTGGTGATCGGCGGCGGGGTCGTCGGCTGTTCGATCCTCTATCATCTGGCCAAGTTGGGCTGGAAGGACGTGATTCTGCTGGAGCGCCAAGAATTGACCTGCGGGTCCTCCTGGCATGCGGCCGGCATCATCCACACCATCAATGCCGATTCCAACATCGCCCGCCTGCAGGGCTATACGATCAAGCTCTATGAGGAGCTGGAGAAGCTCACCGGCCAGTCCTGCGCCATTCACCGCCCCGGCGGTATCTATCTCGCCGCCACACCGGAACGCCTCGACTATCTCAAGCAGGAGCGCGCCAAGGCCCGCTACATGGGGCTGGACACGGATTTCATTTCGCTGGAGCAGGCCCGCGATCTCAATCCGCTGATCGACCCCTCGAAATATCTGGGCGCCTTGTTCGAGCCCGCCGACGGCCATATCGATCCGTCCGGTGTCACCCATGCCTATGCCAAGGGGGCGCGGCATTATGGCGCCAAGATCTATCGCGAGACCCCGGTCGTCGAAACCAACCCGCGGCCCGATGGCGGCTGGGACGTGGTGACGCCCAAGGGCACCATCCGCGCCGATATCGTGGTCAACGCGGCGGGCCTGTGGGCCCGCGAAGTGGGCAGGCTCGCCGGCATCGATCTGCCGGTGCAGCCCATGGAGCACCATTACCTCATTTCCGAAACGATCCCCGAGGTGCGCGACCACGGTAAGGAACTGGCGGTCACCGTCGATTACGAAGGCAACGCCTATACGCGCCAGGAACAGCAGGGCGTGCTGTTCGGCACCTATGAGGCGGAATGCGTGCCCTGGGCGGTCGCCGGCACACCGCTCGAATTCGGCAACGAACTGCTGCCGGACGATCTCGGCCGTATCGGCGAGAGACTGACAACCGCTTTCGCGCGCATGCCGGCGCTCGGCCGCGCCGGCATCAAGAAAGTGATCAACGGCCCCTTCACCTTCGGTCCCGACGGCAATCCGCTGATCGGTCCGGTGCCGGGCCTCAGGAATTACTGGACGGCGGTGGGCGTCATGGCGGGCTTCTGCCAGGGCGGCGGCGTCGGCCTGTGCATGGCCGAGTGGATGATCGACGGCGAACCGTCAATCGACGTCTGGGGCATGGATGTGGCCCGCTTCGGCGCTTTTGCCACGCGCGACTGGGGCACCATCAAGTCGGCCGAGAATTATTCGCGCCGCTTCATTCTCACCTATCCCAATGAAACGCTCCCCGCCGGCCGCAAGCAGAAGACCACCTCGCTTTACGACCGGCTCATCGCCCGCGGTGCCGTCATGGGCGTCTCCTACGGCCTCGAACATGCGCTGTGGTTTGCCGGCTCGCCCGAGAAAGCCCGCGAGACGCCGACCTTCCGCCGCTCCAATGCCTTCGCCTTCGTGGCCGAAGAGGTGCGCGCCGTGCGCCAGGGCGTCGGCGCCATCGAGATCGCCAATTACGCCAAGCATGAGGTCTCGGGTCCGGGTGCGGAAGCCTTTCTCGACCGCATGCTGGCCAACCGCCTGCCGAGAGAGGGCCGCCTCGCCTTGACGCCGATGCTGACGCCCAAGGGCAAGCTCACTGGCGACTTGACCGTGGCGAGGCTGGGCCAGGACCGCTTCTGTCTGTTCGGCTCGAGTGCCGTGCAGAACATGCACCGGCGCTGGTTCGAGCTGCATCTGCCGGAGGAGGGTGTGACCTACCGCAATTGCACCGACGATCTGCAGGGCATCGCCATTGCCGGCCCGCAATCGCGCGAGCTCCTGTCGCGCCTCACCCGCGACGATGTCTCGAACGACGCCTTCAAGTTCCTCGCTATCCGCGACAGCGTCGTGGCCGATGTGCCGGTCATCGTCGCCAGGGTCTCCTTCACCGGCGAACTCGGCTATGAAATCTACTGCGCCCCGCAATATCAGTTGCGTCTCTTCGAAGCGATCGAGGCGGCGGGCCGCGATCTCGGCTTGAAACTCTTCGGCGGCCGGGCGCTGATGTCCATGCGGCTGGAAAAGAACTGGGGCGTGTGGACCATGGATTTCCGGCCCGATTTCACCGCCGCCGAAGCGGGGCTCGATGCCTTCGTGGCCTACAACAAGCCCGCCGACTTCATCGGCAAGGCGGCGGCGCTCAAGGAAAAGGCGGCAGGCCCCAAGCGCCGCCTCGTCACCCTGACGGTCGAGACCCGCGACATCGACTGCATTGCCGACGAGCCGATCTTCCATGCCGGCGAATGCGTGGGCTATGTCACCTCCGGCGGCTATGCCCATTGGCTGCAGCAGAGCATGGCGCTCGGCTATGTGCCGGCCGGGCTGGCAGCCCATGGCACTCGGCTGGAGGTCGAACTCCTCGGCGAATTCTATCCCGCGACGGTCCAGGGCAGGCCGCTCTACGACCCGGAGGGCAAAAGGATGCGGGGCTGAAAGCAGCTATTTGTCGATGTCGATGGCAACGACGGCGCCATCCGGCGGGATCGTTCCTTTCCAGGATATGCGCCAGGCCGGATATTTCCTGCCGAACCGCGGCGACACCCATCCGCCGCCGATTTCGCCGCCGCGGACGGCGGAAACGTCGCCTCCGGTCATGAATCTGAGCTGCGCCGTCTTTGTCTTCTGTCTCAGGATGGTGACGATGTTGCCATCGAGTTTCGCCTCGCAATCGCTCGCCAACTGAAAGGCGACCTCGGCTGCGCCAGCGCCCGATCCAAGCAGCCGGTCGCAAATCACAAAACCGGTGGCCGTGGGTGCAATGGTGCGTTCGTGGCGGACGCCGAAGCGTTTCACGTAGCCGTCATGGGAGGCGCGGATGCGCCAATCGGGTCCCTCCACCAGCTCGTCGAGCCGCGCATTCGCCTTATGTGACCAGTTGAATGGTCCCGACATGGCGCTCTGGCAAGTTCCGGCGAGCGTCAGTGTATTGTGGGCGGAACTCGACCGGAACCAATCGCGCCAGGCGCCGCCCGAATGATAGAGGTAAGTCCCGCTGTCGACGAGCAGCGGTTCGCCGTCGAGCGACAAGAGAATGGCCAGTGCATCGGCATGCCCGTGGGCGGCAATGCTGAGATAGCCCAGGGGACCATGGTCGATCAGCAGAATGGTGTCCCTCCCGGCATGCCGGCCTCTGAAAACCGTGTAGCCGCCTTGCGAAAAAGTCTTGATACCGGAGGCAAGCGGTCCGCTCATGGCTGGCGCGTCGAATACCGCGTCGCGCAATTGCGCTTCGTGCGGACGCGGACCGAAGGCGGGCGCGCCGAGAAAGCCTGCAATCGCGGCAGCAAGGGATGCAGGGTAATACGCTTCGCGTCCCCCCAGCACGATCACCCGCCCTTCATCATCGTCGCCGATGGCCGGCACATTGCCATGCGCATCCGACAGCCAGGCGATATACCGTGCAAATGCCTCGAAGCGCCGATGAAGGCGCGCGGGCAGGGGCCTACCCGCATGCCGCGCGGCAAGGGCGGCCAGCAGCACGAGCTCAGTGGTAAAGGCACCATAGCTTGGCGACTGCTCGGCCGGCGCGCCGTCGGCGAGAATCTGCTTGTCGAGTTCGTCCGCCAGGATGATGCGCTCGCGCGATTCGAAGAGCGTGGCATCGGGCAGATCTGGCATAGCCAGCGCGATGAGAAAGAGCCCGGCCGATTCAGCAACGAGATGATTGTTGGCCGAGGAAAACCGGGACGGGTAGCGCGCCATCCAGACCGCGTGGGCATGAAGCATTGTCCGGATTTTGGTGATGATGCCCGGCGACAAGCGTTCGCCGCAAAGGCTCGTAACCACCAGCAGGCTGATGGCCCGCAGGCCGAGTTCGATGCCTGAATTCCAACCGATGCCGCGGAAAGGCGCATTGGCGTCGTACCAGCTCGAAATCGCATCTTCGATTGCCGCGACAGCTACCGCATCGCGTGTCAATAACGCATGCGCCGCGAGCGGCTGGAGAAACTGAAGCCGGTTCATCTCCCAGACATATTTGATGTCGCCGAGCTGACCTTCGTGGCGGTAGGCGATATCGAAGCAATAGGTATCGGCTCCGGGCCATAGACCGCCGCTGACCGGATCGAGGCGCCACAGCGATTGCGGAAACAGGCCGTCCGGCGCTCGCCGTGGCCAATCCACGCCCAGCGCCGAAAACCTTCCAGAGAGCGTTTCCTCAGCCGCCGCGGCAATTGCCTCTCGCAATTTTGGCGGTGCCGCCGCAACCCGGTCCGCCAGACCGGCAAGTACGGGAAGCGGGCCGGAACCGCGATCGTACCGCTGCCAGCTTTCAAGCCGATTGCGTGCCAGACTCTTCCTTGCCTTCTCCGCGATCCGGTGAGCGACTTCGCCCGGCTCCATGTTGCGCAGACGGTTGATGTACCAGGCAAGCGTCATTGCTGTCGGATCCGGTCTTGGCGCTGCTGGTCAGCGTCTGCGTTCATCGGCAACCTCTCGCCAGACTGCCATCAGTTTCTCCACATAGGGCGCGATGTCCAGACGCGCCCGATGCGTTGCCTCGGCGGCCTTGCCGAGTCTGGCCCGCAACGGCGCGTCAACAATGAGTTGCCGCAGGGCATCGGCAAGCTCACCGGCATTTCCGGGCTCGACCAGCAGCCCCGTCTCGCCATGAGTCACGATGTCCTCGACCGCGCCCACCGGTGTTGCAACGACCGCAAGGCCCGCGGCCATGGCCTCGATCACCGACATGGGTAGGTTTTCGTCGAAGGAAGGCAGCGCAAGGATGTCGGAAGTGGCGAGCAGCTTCGCCACTTCGCTCGCTCCCAGCCATCCATTCACGCTGACGCGAGTGGCAAGATCGAGCCGGGCGACTTCGGCCCGCGTGGCCTCCACCTCGCCATCGCCGGCCAGCACAGCATTCCAGCCCGGAACGTCACGGATGCGATGCAGCGCCTCGACCAGTTGCGGCACGCCCTTGCGTTGTCCCAGGCGTCCAAGGAACAGGATTTGCACCGTATCCCCGCCGCCCGTATGGGACAGCGCCGGACGTGGCACGGCATTGGGGAGCACCACGATGCGCCCGGCGGTCTCGGGCAGCCGCTCCGCCACAAAATCCCGCCAGACCTTGCCGAGCACAATGATGCGATCGGCCTTGCGGAACATCCGGGTAATCGCCCGCTTGAGCAAAGGGTTGGCCGAAGACCAATATTCACGATAGGACGCGCCATGGAGGTGGAGGACGGTGGCGGCGCCGAGCGCCTTGGCAAGCTCGGCGACCATCAGCTTGCGGATGGTGCTGCCCTTGCTTGACAGATTGACGTGAACAAGATCCAGCCTTCCCAAGACACGCAACCGGATAAGTGTGAACAGGAATGAAGCGAAGACGGGCAGGGCCTGGACAAGGCTGCGCTGGCCGCGGGTTGGAACGAACTGGACCTCAAGCGATGGATCGATCCGCCCTGCAATGTGATCCGTGACCGCATCCATCAGCCGGTCGATGCCGCCTTGCCCGCCGCGCCCCAAGGGCGTTGCAACGAGCACATGAACTGGAACCTGGTCGGCAGGTTGACTCATCTGCATGCCCTGAGGCCAAGTACCGACATCACTGGCCACCGGCCAGGCGCGGCGGGTTCGGGGAAGCGAGCATATCGATATAGTGCGGTGTCTTGCCTGACGCGACCCTTATCGGCACTTCGGAAAAGCGATAGGTAATCTTGAGGGTTGAGGGAAGTCTGGTGTGGATATTTCTCTCGATTTGGGCGTGAGTCGCTTCCGTGTAGTGGCGATTCTTGACGACGACGACTTCAATCTCCGCGAGTCCAGTCCGAAGTATCTGTATGTAATCGGCACCTTCGACGTAGTTGGCGATTTGATGGAATGCCGCGAACTGCCGGCCGTCCGGCAATGACATGACATCATGTTGCCTTCCCTGAATTCCGGCGAAGGGCCTCATGCCGAGGGCAACGGCACGCAGCTCCTTGTCCGTCAGCCCGCCGGCGCCAAGGAGCAAATCGCCGGTGTTATAATCGATGAGAATCTGCCGGCGATTAAAAAAGCTGGTCCCACAAATAACCCCTCGCAATCCCGGATTTGTGAGAATGGCCTGGCCGTATTCGGGCCTGAACCGGTAACTGGCGGCTTCGCTGGCCCATGCAAAGCATAAGCGCTCGGACTGACCGTAGTAGTCGACCAGCGGGCAGCCGAATGTTGCCGCGACATCGGCGAAGAGTTCCTGCGGCAGCACCTTCGAGGATGTCATGACGATCTTCGGCCTGAGCGTTATCCCCGTCTCCCGGGTGAGACGCAGGAGGATGTTCAAGGTCGAGGGATAGCAGTAGAAGGCATCCGGCCGGAATTCCGCAAGTTCGGACAGGAAGGCGCGGGCCGTCCTGTCCGACAGGTGAAAACCCGAAAAGACGCGCCGGTCGGGGCCGGCGCTGACCGAGTAAGGCGGTTCGAGGTCGTTCGGATCCTTGACACTATCGCCGCGAATGACTGCCGTTCTTGCTCGTGCCAATTCGACACCCTGCAGGGCCGCGATATGATCGAGGGTGGCCTGTTCGAAGATCACCGCATTGAGCGAACGTTGAACGATCATCGGCAATCCGGTGGTGCCGCCCGTTGTCTCCCGCGCCACCGGCCACAGGGTTTTTCTGAGAAAGGCCTGCGGCCTGTCCCGGACCTGCTCCTTGGTGAGCACGAAACCCGATGGAACGCCGGCGGCAGCGGCAATGCATGAGATGCGTTCGAGCTCGCGGGACTGATAGGCGGCGCGTTCGGCTTCGGACATCTGGTCCGCCAAGGCGCAAAGGCGCCGGTAATGACCGTAGAGGGGAAACAGGCGCCGGGCGGCTTGGCCGAGGCGTCCGGATTTGAGGGGTGAGAGGGTCAATCCAGCCGTCCTTCGGCTTTGAGGGCCGTTTTGAAAGTTGCGCTTGAGTCTCGGGTAATCACGTTGAAGTTCTTATGCTTGCTGCAAGTGACGGACAATCTGCTCGGCGATGCCGCCCTGTCCACCGCGCCCCAAGGGCGTAGCGACGAGAACTTGCACGTTCGGTGGATCGGCCGTTGCCTTACTGTTCATGCCCCTACGCTCTCTCCGGCCGGATTGAAGGCTCACCCACCGCTCTTTGTGGAGGAATAGGCATCGATGTAAGTCGGGGTCTTGCCCGAGCTTGTCCGGACCGGCAGCTCGGCAAATCGATAGATAGTCTTCACCGTTGAGGGAAGCTTCAAGCGAAGATTCCGCTCGATATGGGCGCGCGTCGCCTCCGTGTAGCGGTGGTTCTTGACGATGACGACTTCCATCTCCAGGGCCCCAGTCCGCAGCATCTGGATGTAGTCGGCGCCTTCGACAAATCGTTGAATTTGATTGAACCCAACGATTTGCCGCCCGTCAGGCAGGACCATGACATCGTTCTTCCGTCCTTCGATCCCAGCAAATGGCTTGATGCCGATGGCGACGGAACGAAGCTCATGATCGGTCAACTCATCCGCGTCCGAAAGCAGATCTCCGGTGCTGTAGTTGACCAGGATTTGCCGACGATTGACGAAGCCGGTCCCGCAAATCACCCCGCGCAATCCCGGGTTTGTGAGAATGGCCTGGCCGTATTCGGGCCTGAACCGGTAAGTGCCAGCCTCGCTGGCCCATGCGAAGCAGACACGCTCCGCCTGGCCATAGTAGTCGACGAGTGGACAGCCGAATGTTGCCGCGACATCACCGAAAAGCTCCTGCGGCAGCACCTTCGAGGACGTCATGACGATCTTCGGCCGGAGCGCAATCCGCGTCTCCCGGGTGAGGCGGATGAGAATTGTCAGGGTCGATGGATAGCAGGAAAGAACATCCGGCCGGAATTGTGCAAGCTCGGACAGGACGGCGCGGGCGTTTTTGTCCGACAGGTGAATGCTCGAGAAGATGCGCCGGTTGGGCCCGGCGCTGACCGAGAAAGGCGGCTCGACATCGTCCGGGCGCTTAACATCATCGCCGCGGAACACCACCGTCCTGCCCGCCGCCAGATCGGCTCCCTGGCGGGCGGCGATGTGATCGATGGTGGCCTGTTCGAAGATCACCGCATTGAGAGATCGTTCGACCGTCATCGGCAGTCCAGTCGTTCCGCCGGTAGCGGCGCGCGCCACCGGCCACAGGGTTTTTCTGAGAAAGGCCTGCGGCCTGTCCCGGACCTGCTCCTTGGTGAGCACGAAACCCGATGGAACGCCGGCGGCAGCGGCAATGCATGAGATGCGTTCGAGCTCGCGGGACTGATAGGCGGCGCGTTCGGCTTCGGACATCTGGTCCGCCAAGGCGCAAAGGCGCCGGTAATAACCATAGATGGGAAACAGGCGCCGGGCGGCTTGGCCGAGGCGTCCGGATTTGAGGGGCGAGAGGGTCAATCCAGCCGCCCTCCGGCTTTGCCGGCCGTCTTGGAAGATGCGTGTGAGTTTCGGGCGATCATATTGAAGTTCTTATATTTGCTGCAAGTGATGAACGACTTTGTCCATCATGCCGTTGCGGTCGAATATGCTGGCGGATGTCTGTACCGCACCGTTGCACGGTCTGGCAACCATGGCGGAATCCGCGGCGCATGAGCGCATCGTTTGGCTCAAGGCGGCCGCATCGCCGGCCGACACTTCTTTATTGCAATTTTTGATGCTAGTAGCCTCCTGGTGCGGGTGCGGAATCAATTCCCTGAGAATTGCGCCCAGTCGCTCAATCCCGGCAAGACCCAGTCAAGGGCTGATTTATGCCTGTCGTGAGCATCATTATCAAAGCACTTAACGAAGAGGCAAAGATCGCCACTGCGATTGAAAGCGCCCTCGCAGCGATTGCCGGCCTCGACGGGGAAGTCATCCTTGCCGACAGTCTTTCGACCGACGGGACCACTGAAATTGCCAGCCGGTATCCGGTTCGCATCGTGCAGATGACCGACATCGCCGATCGCGGCTGCGGCGCGGGAGCGCAACTGGGCTATCAGGCCTCTCGGGGCAAGTACATATACATGTTGGACGCCGACATGCGCCTGCATGCGGGTTTCATCGAAGCCGCAATGCACGAACTTGAAGCTGATCCGGCGCTGGCCGGCGTCGGTGGACACTTTGAGCACCTTAACCGCGACACTTTGGAATTTCGGCGAAGATCGCTCAACGAGCGGAAAGCCGTGGACGCGGGCGAGACCGATCGCCTTAACATGGGAGGGCTGTACCGCCGGTCCGCCGTGGAACAGGTCGGCTATTTCGCGGATCGCAACCTGCACGCTTTTGAAGAGTTCGAACTTGCGGTGCGGCTGGCCGGCAAGGGCTGGCGGCTCAAGCGGCTGGCCATGACGGCAGCCGATCATGACGATCACAAGCTGCCAGACCGGACGCTTATGTTGCGGCGGTGGTCCAGCGGCTATGCGTCGGGCCATGGGGAATTGTTGCGCGCTGCCCTAGGCAGGCCGTATTTCGTTGCAGTCGTCAGAGGGGTTCGATTGATCTGGCTAACGGCGCTTGTGTACTGTTGGATCGGTACGATACTTGCGACTGTGATTTCGGGCCTGCCCTACCGCTGGCCGCTGGCGTTTCTGGTGGCGGCCATGCCCTTTGCCATCATGATGGCGCGCCGCCGCCATGTCCGTCTGGGCATTCATTCGGTCCTGATGTGGATCATGGCGGCTGCGGCTTTTCCTTTTGGGTTTTTCCGCCGGCGTAAGAACCCCGCCAGCCCGATCGGCTTTCATGCCGTCTCGCAGGCGAGACATCAGGAGACCCCGCCGGACGCAGACGCCAGAGCACTCATTCAATCCCGCACATCATCGGTTCCGCCAGCATGATCGTTCACTTGCACCGGTGTTTCTCCTGATGGAACAGTTGCGTTCGATTTGGCGGAGCGGCAGGGCGGCTTTTGCTCATCGCGAAAGCTGGCCTGCCGCTCTCGCGGCTCTCGGCCTCAGCCAGGTTCTGACCATGGTTGCCAGCCTGTTGGTGGCCAAGAGCCTCAGCGCGGAAGGCTTCGGCACGGTGAATGTTGCCCGGAGCTTCCTGATGCTGGCCGCGGTGATTTTTCAGTTTGGGCTGGATCTCGGCTTGCAGCGGCGGCTGGGCGAAGTTGGGGAACGCGTCGAGGAGCATTTTGCCGAGATTCGGCTGCTGCGGCTGATGTCTGGCATTGCGACTCTCTCGGCGGTCGGCATTTTCGGCCTCGGCGGTTCCGGCCTCGTGGAATCCTATGTGGTGCGTCACGAAGGATTTTCGCGTGTCTTGTGGGTGACCATGATTGCGCTGCCATTCTGGGTCGATCTCTCGGTCATGGGTGGAGCCTATCGCGGAATTCTCCGGCCGGGGCCAAGCCTGTTTGCCATGTCGGTAATCCAGCCTGCTGTCCGGTTGGCCGCTACCGTGGCTTCCATTTTGCTGGGTGAAGTCCTGTTGGCCATGCCGATCGGTCTCATTTTCGGATATGGCGTTGCCTGGATGTATCTTGCGGTGCGGGCGTCCCGCCAGTTCGCCCTGCCGTCTAACTGGACATCCTACGACTTCTCCGCGGTTGCGCGCGTGCTCCGCTATTCGATCCCCCTCGCCATTGCCATCATGTGCACGTCGCTGACACGGATGCTCGATCTGCTTGTTCTTTCCTATTTCGCGCCGCGCAGCGAAGTTGGACAATATTCGGCAACATTGCTGCTGGTGCAAATGTTGTTGCTGGTCGGTGCCGCGAAGGGACAAGCGATCGGAACCCGAGTGGCATCGGCATTCGCGAGACGTGACACCGCAAGCTTTCAATCCAGGCTGATGGACAATATCCGGCTGGTGAGCATTTTGGCCGCACCCTTGTTTGCCTGTTTTCTGTTCTGGGGGGGCCGTCTCGATCTCTTGATCGGCGATAGCTACCGCCAGGACGGTGTCGTTGTGATATTGGCCACCACCTATGGGCTGATTGCATCGGTTTGGGGCAGCTTCGGTCTGGCACTTTCGATGACCAATCACTACAAGCTGGAAACAGCGATCATATTCGGTGGCTTGCTGCTTCAAGTGGCCGGTTGCCTGGTTCTGATCCCATATTTCGGCCAGGCTGGAGCCGCTGCCGCCTCGCTCATTACAACAATAGCCATTCTGGCGATGCGCTGCGTCGCAGTCCATGCGGCGCACCGCATATTGCTGCGGCCCGATCCTCTCTATTGGATTGCTGCTGCGCTTGCGACCGCCGGACTCGTATACGGGCTTGAGATGCATATCGGCGGAAGGACGGTGATATCGACTGCGATTTCTTGCTCCGCAACCTGCGCCATATATCTTCTGCTGGCATTGGGATGGAACCGCCGCATGCGTTCGTCATAGCGGCCATTCATCGGTCTCGCCGGCATAGCGCAACAGGAGCCGCTTCGCCTTACGCCAACCTAGGGCAAACCCAGACACTTCCGGTAGGCCGCAATGAGCTTCGGCGCCTCGTAATGCCAGGCCAGTTCCTCCTCGATGCGGCGCCTGCCGATCGCCGACATGCGCGCCCGCCGCTCCGGATCGGCCAGCAGCTCGACGATCTTGGCGGCGAAATCGATTGGATCGTTCGGTCTGGCGTAGAGCGAAGCCTCGCCGGCGCTGAAACGGCCCTCGGTCACGTCAAACTGCACAATCGGCTTGCCGAGAGCCATGTATTCAAGAATCTTGTTCATCGTCGACTTGTCGTTCATTACATTCACCCGGTCCGGGTTGACGCAGATATCGGTGGTGGACAGCATGCGGAACAAAAGCGCGTCGGGAACCCGGCCGAGGAAGCTGACATGCCCGACCAGTCCCATCCGCGCGCTCATCGCCCGCAGGGGCTCGAGGCTGGTGCCGCCGCCGGCCAGGCAGAACTGGATGTCGTTCCGCCCCAGATCCTTGACCATGTGACGGGCGCTTTCGAGCAGCAGATCGATGCCTTCCTGATCGCCCATGACGCCGGCATAGCCGACCAGGAACCTGCGCCCGTTGCGCAAGGCCGCATCCGGCGCGGCCGGCTTGACGCGCGAAAGGTCGGGCCCGCTGCGCACGATGGTGACATCTTCAGGGCGCTTGCCACCGCGGGTGAGCGCGATCTGCCGGTAGCTTGCATTGGTCGAGATCACCGCATCCGCCGTCTTGAAGGTGAGCCACTCCAGCGCACAGAGCAGCCGCCAGAGAACTCCGCGCTTGCCGAATTTGGCTTCGAAGAGCTCCGGGTTGATGTCGTGGTGATCGAAGATGAATTTCTTGCCCAGCAGCTTGAACGGCAAGGCAACGAGGAAGATCAGGTCGGGCGGATTGCAGCCATGGATGATGTCAAAGCCATGGCGGAAATGGACTTTCAATGCGAGACGGAATTCATGCCACAGCGCCGCGGAATATTCGCGGAGATAGCCGGCGGCGGATGACGCCTCGCCGGGCAGGGGGTGACGATAGATGTGGATGGACTCGCGCAGTTCATAGGGAGCTGGATAGTCCCCTGCCGCGGGGCAGATGATCGAAACGATGGCGCCCGCGTCGCGCAGGGCTCGTGCTTCCTGCCAGACTCTCCGGTCAAAGGGCACGGGAAGATTCTCGACGATCATCAACACCCGCCGCCCGGCGAGCTTCTGCGCGGGCGGGCGTATCTCTTGCCCTTCCTGGAGATGGACCGGCCGCATGACGTCTCACCGCTTTTGGTTACAGCGCATTGATGTTGACGATCCTGGCGCTTGAGAGTTGCAGCGAGGATGCCGTGCCGTTGGCATCGATCGCCACGGCGAATTGCCCCTTCTCGGCCTGTCCGCGATCGACGAGAAGCGCGCCGAGATTGGGGAGCTGCGCCGCGGCGTAGCCGAGGTTCTGGCCGATGAGCTGTGCCGGCTCTAGCGCCGGATCGTAGATCGACAGGCGGTATCCCGCCTGCAGCAGCCGGCGCGCCAGATCGACATTGGGGCTTTCGCGCAAATCGTCGCTTCCCGCCTTGAACGCCAACCCCAGCATGAGAACCGCGGCACCGGGCGCGAGGTTGCGGGTACAGTGTTCGAAGAGAAAGAGCTTGTGCGCGTCGTTCGAAGGAATAATCGCATCGATCAGCCGACTGCCGGCGCCCACGTCGCCGCTGATATATTGCAGTGCCCGGACATCCTTGGGCAGGCAGGAACCGCCGAATGCCCCGCCGGGCCGCAGGTAATAGGGCGAGACATTCAGCTTGGTATCGGCGACGAAAATCTTGTGAATGGTCTTGGCGTCGATTTGCAATTTGGCGCAGAGGCGGCCGATTTCGTTGGCGAAGGCCACTTTGGCAGCATGCCAGCTGTTGTCGACGAATTTGGTGAACTCGGCTTCGCGGTAGCCGGTGTAAAAGCGCGGTGCGGCGACCTCCGCGTAAAGCCGCTCCAGATTGGGCGACGGTTTGCCGTCGCGGGTGCCGATGACGATCTTGGGCGGATTGAAATAATCCTCGATCGCCGAGGATTCCCGCAGGAATTCGGGATTGTAGGCGATCTCGACGGCCGCGAGCCCCGCTTCGCCGAGGACCGAATTGAGGATCGGCACGATCAATTGCTCGACCGTTCCGGGCCTGACGGTTGACCGGAACACCAGTGTCAGGGGCTGTGGCCGGTTCGGATCGAGCGCGGCGGCGATCTGGCGCGTGACTTCGGCGATATGGCTCATGTTGTGCGAGCCGTCGGGAGCACTGGGCGTGCCGACGCAGACGATGGCGATATCGCAGGCGTTAACCATGCCATCGGCATGCTGCGTCGCCGTGAGCTTGCCGGCGGCCACGGCTTTGGCGACCAGCTCCTCGAGTCCCGGCTCCTTGATCGGCGACAGGCCGGCATTGATCTTCGCGACCTTGTCCTCGCTGACGTCGATGCCGGCTATGTCATGGCCCTGTTTGGCCATGCAGGCGGCGGCGGTCAGCCCGACGTAGCCCAGTCCATAAACGGCTATGCGCATTCCGGCAGCCTCTCCGCTCATCGGGTCCCGATTTGCCCGTTTTAGGGAATTGTCTTGCCCAAGATGCAAGATCAATGCCGGAAACGGCGGATTGCCATGCAGTTTCGGAGGTCCGACCCGGGCCTTCCTAGCCGAACGAGCTATGGCTTGCCAAGTGGTTGTCCGGGATCAGTACATATGAGAAGGACTGGGGTCTCGGAGCGGGCGGGATTTCGATACGCTGCCGGCGTTAAGCCGCCAAGAGTGCCATGTGAGCGGTAAAGGTTGGAAAGCCGCCGCAATCGCGGTTGGTCCGGCAGAATTTACATGTCCGTCAAATTGATCAGGCCGGAGTCCAATCGCCTTCTGAGGTATCTGTCGACGATCTCTCGATCGGCGCACAGATGAAAATAACCGTCACATTCAACACGCAAGCGTTCGATCTCCGTGATGATGCCATCCGAGGCCAGTGCCGCGGCCTGCAGAAACGCATATCCCAGGAAGGCTGCATCAAGCCTTTCATGAACGGGCATGTGGATTTCACGAGCGCCACCGAGAGAATGCACCGCGAAATACGTTGCATATTCACGCGAGCGCCAGTCCGTCAGAGGAGTCTCAACCCCGATGTCATCTTCAATATTACGGCGGGTCACCAGCGGCTGATGGTCGCCATATTCGAGCATCAGAAATCCTCTCTGTCCGGCGTCGGATGCAAGCGTTTTCTCGAATGCACTCAGGTCATCGCGCGCCAGCGCCAGGCGCCTGAGATACTCATTCGTTTCCGGATCGCCGCTGAAGGGCTCGCCCGGCACAACGGCATCCGCTTCTCGCCGTTGATCATAGGGCGAATGCGCAAACATGGTCTCGACGTAGATGAATAACGGCTTGTCCGATGTTGCGCGATTCCTACGGATGAGATCCAAGACGACGTTGAAATAGTAACGGTCTCGAACTTCTAGCGAAGGGCGTTGGATCGCCGTCTTATCAAAGATATTTTCGATACCGATCGAAGCGAGGAACGGACCCATGTTGACGAAATTATAGTCCATACCCAACACGGCCGCAGTGTTGTAGCCGCATTGCCGCAATATCTCAGGAACGGAAAGTCCTATTCTCCCCTGCAGCGCGTACGTGATGCGCATCCGCATCCAATCAAAGTCGGCGCCAGACATTCCGGTCAATATACTCATGGTGGTGATCCATGAGCCGCCACCAAAAGCTTCCACACCAAGCCTGTGCACGAGCCCGTCGTCAGAACGGAAATCACCCATGGCCGCATCTCCGATACGCCACGCAGGCATTAGCGAGGGCGGCATGGCCGACTCGGCGTGAACGAAGACCACATCCGGCCGGTTACCCGGATCGCCACATCTGAAAGCTGGGCTGTATGGCGCCTCTGGTTGCATGGCTTGCAATCGCTTTACAATTGCCGGTACCGACCAAAGATTTCCCAAATCTCGGATCGATACAAGGAAGGACGACGCATAGCGCGGGCGCATGTAGTAGAAGTTGCTCGTGGCTTCGGCTGGAAACGAGATCGGGACCGTTACCGCAGCCACCAGCACCAGCAAGATGCACTTGACGACATGAATCCTGCGCGGTTCTTCAAACCATGCGATCACACCGAGAACGGCGAACCCGACTACGAGGAATGCCACGAGCGGAATGGCGTAGTGAGCATAGGCCGTTAGGAGAAATATCGGCATGGTCGCATCGCTGGCCACGAAAACAACGTCGTAAGCTTGAAGCGTCACACCGTCCATCTTGTATTTGACGTACGTAACGACCGTAATAACTGCGAGCAGCGTCCAGGCCGTATAGACAGAAAACGCCAGTTTGCGTGAAAGCAAGAAGATCACGGCGGCGACGCCGGCAGTGGTGAAGCTGACGAAGGCTACAGACTTAAGTTGATGCTCGGCCCAAATTATGCAAGCCAATCCAGCAAGGCTGACGGCAATCAACGATAGCCTAGACAAAAATAGCCGAAGCGGAAAGAGAAACAATTGCATGATCCTGACCATCGTCAAAAGGAGTCGTAGTATGCTTCGGCACCATAACTAACCTGGAAGCAAAGCCTTCTATCATTATATCGTTTGGAGCGAAAGGTTGGTAGGACAGATCGTGGGGTGGCAATTTGGTTAACGGCTGGTGGAGTAGTCGGCGCGGTGCCGATATGGCAGAACTCGTCTCGACGCCGGGAGCGATCCGGATTCGACCGGTCGTTCGTTGAGGTAGTGCCTGATGTTTCCCAAGCCGTCGTCCTTCTTGCAGCCCAATACAGCCACTTTTGAATCTAGCCCGCTGATCGCGCCTTCGGGCTTTCGCGAATACGATGCCCGCTGGTGGTTCGGTTATCCGGGCTCGGCCGAACCGCCGGAACCGAACCTCATGGGGGTTCAAGCGTTGGGCATGGGTCTGGGCGCCTTGCTGCACCGGCGCGGCCTGCCGCCCGGCATGGTGGCCGAAAGCCCGGTCTCAAAGGAATGCCGCCACGCGATGTTCGCGACCGTCGATGCAATCTTGCGCGAGAACCCAGAAGTGGGCGCCTACAACTAGTCGATCTAGGGAGAGCTACAGGATGCGATCAAACAACCGATTGGATCTCGCGCCAAGTCTAAGTGGTGTCGATGCTTGGTTGATTTTGCGGAAGACGGGATGGCTGTGCCCCGGTATGTTCGCTTCCGCACGATTGCTTAGGTGTTGCACAAATATTTCGGACTGTGGGGATCGGCGGTAGCAGATGAAAAGCGATGCGAACAGCGGGCTTCTTCCGCAGGCCGGGCAGCGCGACGGCGGAATACCGCGCGTCTCTTCCGGTTGGCTCGATCGAATCCAGTCGGTGAATTATGCTATTCTTCTGTTGCTCTGCTTTGTCGGGTTCCAATTGAGCGCGATGTATCGCGCTGCGCAAGGATTTGAGGAAGCGGCCGGCAACCCCTTTCGGCAGATCACCACCACGGTCCTGTTCGTGGCGATATGCGCCATCTATGCACTGCGGCCACGAAAACAGATTCTGCGATTGTTGCCCCTGAGCATGTGGATTTTCTTTGCCTGGCTCATGCTCAGCATCTTGTGGTCGGATGCACCGGAGATTTCGGTGCGGCGCGCCGGTTTTGCCATCATGTTGACGCTGGCTCTGTTCATTTGTGTCCGGCAAATCGGCATCGAACGCGCCCATAGGATAATGATCATCGTAATATGTGCGATCATTGCCGCGGATCTCCTTGCCGTGGCGCTGTGGCCGTTCGCCGTGCATCAGGCAGGCGAATACAGTTCCGCTTTGGCGGGCAGCTGGAGGGGCATCCATAGTCACAAGAACAACGCCGGAGCGTTGGCCGGAACCGCAGTGATCCTGCTGTTCGGAGCTGCAGTCTACAGACGATCGCTTCGCCATGCGATATGGGCAGCGCTGGCTAGTGTCATGCTGCTCGGATCCTACTCGAAAACGTCGATAGGGTTTGTTCTTGCCGCAATCGTCATCGGTGTGATCGCCGAGAAGGCAACTCCCCATTCGCTAATGAGACGGGCAGGGACTATTGCCGCCATTTCTGTGGTGATTGGAGGTTTCCTGGTCGTGGCCCTCACCGACGAAAGCGCTTGGGTCGAGGCCTTGGACCCGGAAGATTTCACTGGCCGCATGGAAATCTGGTACCTGCTCGCGCAATACATTTCGGAACATTTTTGGCTGGGATCGGGGTATGGGGCATTCTGGAAGATCGGTTACGAAAGCCCTGTTGCCGTGATGACCGAAAGTTGGGTTGCCGGCACGGGGAGCGGTCACAACGGCTATCTCGATCTGCTGGCCGAAACCGGCATCTTCGGCCTGCTCCTCGGTGTTCAGGCATTCGGTATATCGATCATCGCTGCGTTTCTTCGAAACACCGGTCTATCGCGCGAATACTGCTATGTCGGGATAGCTCTGCTCGCATATTTCATGCTGCGCAATCTTTTGGAAAGCGGCTTTTTGGTCGACCATCAAATGCCGATCTGGGTCTTGGCGGCGGCAATCTGCACGGACATATCCCGTTCCAGCGACAACAGAAAACCCGCCGGCGGCTCATAGAAAGAGCCGTGTGCCGATCATATCAAGCTTGACAGTAAGCACGTCGAACTCGAATTACGGAACACCGCTGCTCCAGCCACAGCCACAAAAACACCGACTACAATTGTGCAGTCAGACTGGCGGTCAATCAGCCCGGGCTACCACCGGTCGATCCGATGCCGCCGCCACTGTCGGTGATCAGGGCAAAGGCCGTCTGGAAGCAAACGGAAGCCGATCTCGCCACTTCCTCCGCCATGCGGGTTCCGAGTTCGACGTTGTTTTCGCTCACGGCGACGGCGGCGTCGGCGACACCGTAAGCGACCGCGCGCCGGCTCGCAGTGCATCCGCAGGATTTGATCGGCTCTTTGGTGGTTTCATTGATGCCGCACTTCTGTTCCGCGGCAATCCACTTGCGCACCTCGCTCAGGCACTTGGCCGTTGAAGTCTCGCAGGCGCTCACCAGCGACGACGCCACAGCACTCCGCGACGGCGCCGTGATGGCTTGAGCTTCAACCGAAAATACCGCGACCGAGAACAACAGCGAAGAAGCCAACGCTAGTTTCATCATTTTCAACACTCCCTTAACACAGATTAATATTGCGCCAATTCCCGCGATACGTCAAGAAGTTGCAGGGCGCGGATGGCCGTATGCAGGAATCAGGCCACCGCCCAGCAGGCCGCCCAAATTTCCGGCCAACCGCATAAACCCCGAGGTTGTGGACCGAGCCGTCATGATATCCGAAATATCCGAACGCGCCAGCCGGTATCTACTTTATGCCATTGTGGTGGTGTCGCCATTGGTCTTGGGCAGCAATCGGCCGATCTTCTGGGCTTTCAACGCCTTGCTGGCAGGCCTCTGTCTCATGTTTTTTGCCCTTACGGAATGGCCGAAGCGGGCGGTTTCGCGATTTGACTGGCGTGTGCCTTTCGCGGTTGCCACACTGCTGATGCTGGCCGTGACCTGGATGACGCTGCAAAGCCTGACGCTGTGGCCTTCGGTGCTGGCTCATCCGCTATGGGCGGAGTCGGCCCGGCAGGTTCCGGCTGGCGGTGCAATCAGCCTGGCGCCGCGCATGACGCTCACGGCGCTGGCATGGACGGCGCCATTGGCCATCTTCCTGGTCGCCAGCAGACTGGGCATGAGCAGCCGTTACGGGCCTTTCGCGATGAAACTCATGCTGGCGGTCATCTGCCTGGTAGCGGCCTTCGGCCTGGCGGTGGAAGCCAATGACTTGGGCAGCGTCGGCATTGTGGCGAAAGAGTCTTATCAGGGCTGGGTAACCGGCACTTTCGTCAACCGGAACACCGCCGCCGCCTTCTTTGCGATCGGTATCGCCTTGGCATTGACGCTGAGCCTCGAAGAGGTCAAGGCCCGCCGCCCGCACAGCCACCAGATCACCCTGCTACGCGCGGCTTGGGCATGGGCTGGGTCACGCCAGGGGTTCTATGGCCTGCTTGCGGCCTTTCTCTGGTTTGCCGCCGTCATGACGGGCTCACGCGGCGGTGTGCTGGCCGCATCGGCCGGGATCGGCCTGATTGTGCTGCTGGTGCTGATGAAATCTGTCGGCATGCGGCGTCGCGTTGCGATGTGGCTGTGGCCGCTGCCACTGGCCGGCATGGCACTGGCCATTTTTGTGCTTTTGGAGCGGGCGGACGATGCCACCGGCAGCAATATCAGCCGGCTCAGCCTCTACCGGGAAGCCATTGCGGCAATTGCCGACCGGCCGTTCCTTGGCCATGGCGCGGGAGCCTATGAGGCACTTCAGCCGCTGTATCACTCCGAGACGACGCCGAGTCATCGGCTGTGGAATCACGCCCATTCTGGGATGCTGGAGCTTGTGGCAGGAATGGGAATTCCGGTTGCGTTGGCGTTGATTGCCGGCTTCCTGGCGCTGATCTTTTATCTGGCCCGGAGTTACCGGCGCGCCGCAGTGCCGTCGCCGGCATCATTGGCGGCGGCCGCGGCATTGACGGCAACCGGTGTCCACGGTCTGTACGATTTCTCACTGGAGACCCAGTCGATTGCGCTCTATGTGGCGGTTCTTGCCGGACTGGGGACGGGGGAGGCGGCAAGGTTGCCCCGCCATCACGAAGGGGCTCCCCCGCCCAACAATTAACCCTCTTGTAGAACGGACAACTTGCAACCTTCAAATTGCCACGGAATTTAAGGTAATGTGAATGAAATTTCATGAATTGGGACATCAGCTCTGCGATGCTTCGCCGATTGGCAGGTCAATGGACTTTTCGCGAAGCCTCCGCGAGTGTTGGCAACGTCACCACGGCCAACGCCGCCGTGCCGGATCGCCAAAGAGTGTATGCCATTGGCGACATCCACGGCCGCTACGACCTGGCGAGCAAGATGATCGCAACGATCCACGAGGATTTGGCGCGGTCCGGCAACGGATTGGACACAACGGTCGTCGGTCTCGGGGATTTCATCGACCGGGGCCCGCAAACCAGACAGGTGCTGGATCTCTTGTGCACGCTCCGCAACGAGCCCAGCTTTCGCTTGGTCGGCATACGGGGCAACCACGAGGCGATGTTCATGTCCATGCTCGACCGCCCCGGCGCCAGCCTGAAAGAGTGGTTGTCCTTTGGCGGGATGGAGACATTGGCGTCTTACGGCATCGCCGGTGCCGGCCAGATGACGCCGGCCGCCTTGCGCGAGGAAATTTCACGGCGCATGCCGCTCGAACACTTACTATTGTTGCAAGGGCTCAAGCTGTCGGAGTCGATCGGCGACTACTTCTTTTGCCATGCCGGGGCCAGGCCGGGCATACCGTTGTCGCGCCAGGAGAAACGGGATTTGTTGTGGATCAATTCCGGCTTTTCAGACAGGGATGCGGCTTTCGAGAAAGTGATAGTCCATGGACATACGCGACGTCCCGCGGCGGAAATCCACCGCCACAGGATCAACCTCGATACCGGCGCTTACGCCACCGGCGTCCTGTCGTGCGCGGTCCTCGAAGGTTCGGCGATCAGGCTCTTGCAGTGCAGCCAGTGACGGGATTTCTTGGATGAACGAATATAAAACGATCGCCGACCCAGCGCCGCAAGGCGGAGCCTTCGCGGACGGCCGCGGCGGCATGCAACACACTTTCGATGCACGGGAGATTGCATCATCGCTGATGATGCAGATTCGGACCATTGTGGTTACGGCGCTGCTCGTGGTCGCCGTCGCCGTTCTGGTTATCTGGCAGGTCGAGAGAAAATATAGCGCCACGGCCTTGCTCGAAATCGACCAGAGCGAGGCGGAAATGGTCGGCATGGGGCAAAAGGACTTGACCGGAACGACGCTGAACAACCGCATCGAAACCAAGGTCGAGATCCTGAACTCGTCAAGTGTTGCCCTGAGCGTCATCAAGTCCCAAAAGCTTTGGCGCGATGAGGAAATCGGTCTCGAGAAGTCCTCGTGGGAGGGGTTTCTGAGCTTGCTGCAGTTTTCGACTGAAGCGGCGGAAACGCCGGAGATCGCTGCTTTCGAGGATTTGACCGACCGCCAGCGCGCCGCTCTCGTGGCCAAACTCGATCGGCGGGTGGGCATCGCCCGGCGCGGCCTGACCAGCGTTATCGCCGTCACCGCTCGCTCAGTCTCGCCAGAGAAGGCCGCAATCCTCGCTAATGCAATCGCCAACGCCTATGTCGACATCGAGATCGGTACGCGCGTCAACAGCGCCCAGCGTGCGGCCGAGTTCCTCGAAGCGCAACTCAACCTCTTGGCCGAGGAGATCAAGAAGGGCGATGCCGAGATCAGCCGCTTGGTCCTTGAAAACAGCGGCAAGATTGGAACCGCGGAGACCCGGGCGCTGTTGGATTCATTCAAGACGCGGGTAGCCAGCTTCGATCTCGAACGCACCCGGCTTATGGCTCAGGCAAGCCGGCTGCAGGCGCTCAACGAGTCGAACGATTTCACCGGAGCGACGCAGATCGATCTCGGCGCCGAATTCGGCAGCCGGGTGACAACGCGCAATAGGCTCGCCGCGGCCGTGGCCCAGGGCGATGTTTCCCTGAAGGCGCAATTGACCAAGGCTGAAAGCGAATTGCGCGCCATGGCACTGGACCATCTGTCGGCCATCGACACGCAGGTCAAGGAATACGACGGCGAGCTTTCGAAAATCCGCAAGTCCATCGAGGATACGATCGGCTCGCAGGCGATTCCTCCAGAGCTTGCCATCGGCCTGTACCGCTTGCAGAAACAAGCGATCAACAATCAGCGTCTCTACGACTCCTATGCGGCGCGCCTGGGCGACGTGCAGCAGATGGTCGGTCTGCCGATCTCCTCCAGCCGCCTTGTGGCGCTGGCCATGCCGCCCGACAAGCCGGATTGGCCGTCGCGGACATTGATGCTTGTGCTCGCAGCCATAGCTGCGTTGGGAACCGGCATGGCCGCCGGACTTTTGCGCCACTATTACATCGGCGGCATCACGTCGGCGATGCAGCTCGAGACGGTGGGCGGACATCAGGTGATCGCCAATGTGGTGGATTGCGAAGGCGATCCAGTCGCCGCCACGGTCAAGGAGCCCAACTCGGCATTTGTCGAATCGATCCGGCGCGTTCGGATCGGCATCGAGAGTGCATCGCCCGGCGGCGAAGGGCGGATGGTGCTGGTGACATCGACCGAGCCCGGAGAAGGCAAGACGACGGTAGCCGTCTCGCTGGCCCGGTCCTTCGCGCAATCGGGCCGGCGTACGCTCCTCCTGGACGGGGATCTGCGGCGCCCGTCGATCGCCAAATATTTCGGTGTCAAGGAATCGGCCGACTTGGTCGACGCGATCATGGCCAAACCGCGTGACTCCGATTTTTCCAAATTCGTCTGGCATGACACCGCCACCGGACTTGACGTGTTGTTTGCCGGCGAGCGAGGCGACATCGCCAGCGACCTGATCCTGGGCTCGGAGCGGTTCCGCAATGTCGCCGAACGCGCTGTGCAGAGTTACGAGATCGTGATTGTCGACAGTCCTCCGGTGGGACAGGTAATCGACGCCCTGGTTCTTCAACGCTCGGCCGACTTGATACTTTATGTGGTGCGCAATGGTGCCACCGGTCAGCGCGAGGTGGCCGCGGGTGTCAGACAGATGGAACGGCAGGCCGTGGCGCCGCCTTTGTATTTCGTCTTGAACCGGGCCAACAACATGTTGACCGGTTACGGCTATTCGGGCGGGAGTTATGCCTATTACTGAGCCGCCTGTCCCGCCGGACGACAGCGTCATCGGGCGCAAGGAAGCGGCTGCCGGAAACGTTCGCTCCAAGACTGCCGTGGTCCTTCTGGCGGGGTTCTTCGGAGTCCTCTCCTTGCTCGGTTCGGCCTATATCCTCGCGGTGGAGATCGCGACTCCCCGCGCGCTCTGGCTCGAGGAGTATCGGCTGTTCAATCCGTCCAATGCCGACAAATACGTGCTCGGCCCGGCCGGGCTGCGCATGGCGAGGCTGCTGCCGGAACCCGGCGTATACGGCCGTTATGCCGATTGCGAGGCTGCGAGACGCCGTGCCATGGCGGCAGGCGACTGGACCGCCGCATCTGCAAGTGCGGCCGAGTGTCTGGGCGCGATTGAAGCGGCGCTGCAGGACATGCCGGCGTCCACGGCATTATGGTTTCACCGGGCCCGCTTGCTTGCCGCCTACGGGCCGGACGATGCGCGGGTCGATGACTCGCTGCGGATGTCGTACCGGACAGGCCCGCGAGAAGGCTGGATCATGCCGGCCCGGCTGTTGTTTGCCCTGCGGCGCTGGGAACAGATGCCGGATGACCTGCGCCGCACGGCAGGGCTTGATGTGACGGTCATGCTGCAAGAATGGTCTCTCAGGCGGGAGCTTGCCCGCATCTATTGGTCGCAACCTGCCATTCGCGACGCGCTTGCGGAGCTTGTCGAGAACAAGGCCACGCCGGAGCAGAAAAACGACTTCGCCTGGTTGGTTCGCGAACTCATGAAAGGCAGCGATCTCCCCTGATTGCGGGCTGCAATCCTGTGCAATGCGAGATAGTGTAATGCGTGACAGTGTGATGCGTAAATTCTTGATGGCGGCCTTTGTGTTCCTCGCCATTGCCGGCAATGCCGTGGGCGCGACGTCCAAGCCGGCGCAGCTCCGCGTCTTGGCAGGTGGACAGGCCTATGAGGGGCCGCCGGTGATGACGATTCGCGCCGATGGCGCGGTGATCGCCGAGATCGTCGTCGGCAATGCCATCGATTCGCTGACCGTCGACAGGCCGCCGGCCGATAAGATCGGCGCCTACATGCAGGCCTATGATGTCGACCTGCCGTCCATGGAGACCGTGCAGAGGCTGCGCATCGAATTCAAGAAGGACGCTTGGGCGGGGCCGGACAAACGCGGCGATCGCAATTTGTGGATCGCCTCGGTCACCGTGGGAGAGCGGCGTTTCGAGGCCAGCCAACTGACCATCGATCAGGGGTCCGGCAGGCTTTCTCCTACCTACGTCTCAATATTTAAGAAGGGCGGAGTCGAAATCATTCGCCCGCCCGAAGGCTGGCAAGTGGCGGCTGCCACAGAAGCAGCCGCGTGCGACACCCGGACGGAGCTGGTGCTGACCGGCTACGCAATCAACCAGATTGATCCGGGCCCGGAAGATGCAGCCCGCGTCCGGGCGCTACTGGGCGGCAAGCCGGGCCTCTCCGGCTGCCGTATCAAGATCACGGGATCCACGTCGCCGGGCGGCAGCAAGCGGGCCAATGAGAGAGTTGCCAAAAGGCGCGCCGAAGCTGTGGCAGGGATCTTGCGCGGCGCCGGTATCCCCGCGGATCGGATAAAGATAATGGCACCGGCAACGGGCCGGCGGGCCGTAGTGCTCGATGCCGAGCCCTGAGTGTGCCAGCGATTGGGGCTTAAAGCCGCTGCCAAATCCGGCTGGAGCCCGACACCTGCATCGTGAGAAAGCGATAGGGCGCGCGCGAGATCGGAACGACATTGCGGTTCAGATTGTCGAGCACATAGCGGCCGCTCGTCGTGTCGACGACGAGCACGGCGTGCTTCTCGCCCCAGCGCGTTCTGACGACGGCGATGGAGAGCGCGCGCGAAGGCCAGCCAGTGGCCTGAAGCTGCAGCTTCTTGGTCAGGACGTAGTCCTCGCAGTCGCCGCGCGAGACGTTGACATTCCAGGTGTCGGTCGTTCCGTCGCGCACCGGCTTGATCTTCCGGTTCACGGCGGCATTGACGCTGGCCAGTTGCGCATGCAGCTCTTGTGTCATGCGCACCTTCGTGCCGGCGGTGGCCAGACGGCCAGGCCGGTTCTGGCATAGGCCGGGATTCTTCACGCACATCTGGATATAGGCGAAGGGCGGAAGCTTGCCTCCCTTGCGGCTGATCTTGCGGATGGGAACCCTGCGATTTTGGCTAAAGCCATCCTGATAGGAGGCGTTTGCCTCCGTTGCCGCTACGCCAGCCAATATACCGAGTGCTAACATAGATGCTGCGATCCTGCGACCCCACATGTCGAAACTCCCTCCAAGAACTTGGGGGAGACTCGCAGAGCCGCCTTAAGTGCCACTTTTGGGAATTGTTAGGTTTTTATGCAAATTGGCCTGAGCCAGCCGCGAGGCCGTACACTCGGCTATGGTACGGCGATTTCCCACATAGCCGCAATGGCTTGCCAGATATTGAGGAATCTTAAGCAAGATTGTAGGAAGGCAGCTCTGCCTCAGAAGGCGTTGCGGCTGCCAAACACGGCAGGGACCGTCTTGAACAGAATCCACAAATCGAATGTCAGCGACCGGCGTCTCACATATTCGAGGTCGCAGGCGACCCGTGCCGCCATGTCGGCCAATGTTGCCGTAGGCCCCCGGTAGCCACGGATCTGTGCCAGTCCCGTCATGCCAGGCTTGACCGTGTAGCGCTGCCCATAGCGGCGGACCCGCGGGGCGAATTCGCGATCAGTGCTGATGGCGTGCGGACGCGGACCGACAAGCGCCATTTCGCCACGCAGCACATTGATGAACTGCGGCAGCTCGTCCAGGCTGGCCTTGCGCAGCAGGGCGCCCACCCGGGTTACCCGTGGATCGTCCTCGCGGCACTGCACGGCGGCCCGGCCGCTCTCCAGGACGTGCATGGTGCGAAACTTATAGATATGGAATAGCGTGCCGCGTCGGCCATGCCGCTCCTGTCTGAAGAAAACCGGTCCGCGCGAGTCGAGCTTGATGGCGGCCGCGATCAGCAGGAGGACTGGCGCGAGCAGGACGAGGAGAACAGCGGCTCCGGCAAAATTAAAAATGGACGGAAATAAACCGGGCGAATTCCGGATTTCGGTTGTCCAAAGCGTGAAGACTCTAGTGAAATTCTTTCCTTTAGGGAAGGAATGTGAGTTCGTCAAATCTTCATTGCGCCGACTCCGCAACTTTACGTTGCTGAAGCTACCTGCTGCATGATGGCCACCTACACCACCACGGTCGATTGGCTGATAGTCTATACGCCTGTACAAAATTCGCCATCCTTGCTCCTTTTATTACTAGTTATTAGGGGATTGTTAGTCAATGGCCGGTCGCATTTTCGACAATTTTTAGTTACTTGACGCTGGAGAATGCTGCTGGCTCGACCAAGAACGTGGAGGCCGCGACAATTTCCTTAAATGGTATTAATTTCTTAAGTCGGCGTATAGTCAAAGCCAGCCATGAATCGGCTGACTTCGCAGGCTAAGCCATTGCGCGAAACATTTAGGATAAATAGTCGAGAGCTTTTGCAAGGACGCGGCCGATATGGCGAATTCCATCGAACATGTCGGCCAGTTGCTGCGTGAACAAGAACGCGCCAGCATAGAACCAAGCCGGATAGCTTTCGACAACGGCGCCAATGTGTCGGCCGACGCGGGCGGCCACATCGAATTTGTGTATGAGATAGCCGCAGCCCGCGCCGATCACCGCGCCGGCGATGATGTCCGAGGGATAATGATAGCCGATGTAGACGCGCGGCAGTCCGACCAGCACCGTTGACCACAGAAGTGCCGCGATACCGAGCCGGCGATGGTGGACGAACAGCGGCATGGCAAGTGCGAAAACGAGTGCTGTGTGATCGCTCGGGAACGAACTCCAATTATGCAGCGCATCGTCGGACCCGCCGAACGGCCTGACGAAATTCAGGCTGTCGTCATACCGAGGCCGCGGCCGCTCCAGTCCGAGGTTCTGGATGAGCCGCGACATCGCCATGGCCGCCAAGGCGGCAAGAACCGACTCGATCACGAACAGCCGGTTCTTCACCCGGTCACCGGTCTGGAACCAGAACCACCACAGCAACACCACGTAGGGAACGATCTTGACGAGTTTCGAGCCCGCCAGGAAAAATATTCCGCGGTCCAGTATCTCGCTCTTGTGGGCCAATCCGTTAATTAGGCTGTAGACTCATAAAACCGCAGCCAGAGGCGCACGGCAGCGAGCTTTGC
>CAYOZR010000018.1:0-31065 GCA_964408555.1 uncultured Aestuariivirga sp. | reverse complement strand
GTGTTGCCGTCGCCGAAATTGAGCGAGCCGCAATCCAGCGTGCAGATTTCCGGACGCAGTTCCGCCACATGGGCGAGCCGCTCGACCGGGCCGACGAGGTCGGTGCCGTTCTTGCCCCATTGCATCGGCGTCTCGCCGGGACCGACTTCGAGATCGCCGCCCATGCCGGCGGTGAGGTTGACGATCACCTCCTTGTTCTTGGCGCGGATGCGCTCGACGACGTCGCGATAGAGATGGACGCCGCGCGCGCCCTTGCCGGTCTGGGGATCGCGGACATGGCAATGGACGATGGTGGCACCGGCGGAAGCGGCCTCCAGCGCCGCATTGGCGATCTGCTCGGGCGTCACCGGAACGGCGGGGTGCTTGCCGACCGTGTCGCCGGCGCCGGTAACGGCGCAGGTGATGATGATTTTCGGATTCATTTTTTGCTCCTCGATGTGGCGGCAGTGTATCGGGGGATGCGGGAGTGATTTGACTTTTCTCGCCATTAACTTATCAAATTACGACAATGGCCCAATATGACGTCGTCTTTCTGCTGATCCCGCGCTTTTCGATGATCGCGCTCTATGGGGCGCTCGAGCCGTTGCGCGTCGCCAACCGCTTCGCCGGGCCGGTGTTCTCGTGGCGCTTCGTCTCGGCCGGTGGCGGACCGGTGGCGGCGTCCAACGACATTCCGGTTTCGGTCTCGGGCGGCCTCAAGGAGATCGGCCGGCCGGCCATGGCGGTGGTCTCGGCCAGCTATGAGCCGGAGCGGGGGACGACCAAGCCGCTGCTGGCGGCGATCCGCAGGCTGGCGCGCGACAAGGTGCTGCTCGCCGGAATCGATACCGGACCGTTCCTGCTGGCCAAGGCGGGGGTGCTCGACGGCCATCGAACCACCTGCCACTGGGAAAGCCTGCCGGGCTTCCGCGAGAGCTATCCGCAGGTGCAGGCGACCCAGGCGCTCTATGAAATCGACCGCGACCGCATGACCTGCGCCGGAGGTGCGGCGGCCATCGACATGATGCTGGAGTGGATCGGACGGCTGCTCGGCCGGCCGCTGGCGGTGACGGTGGCCGATCAATTGGTGCATTTCCGCTATCCGGACGGCGAGCGCCAGGCGCGGGTGCCGGCCCGGGCCCGCTACGGCACCGGCGATTCGCGGCTTCTCGCCATCATCGCGGCGATGGAAGGCGAGAGCGACGAGCCGCTCGATGCGGCGACCCTGGCGCAGATCGGCGGCATCTCGGTGCGGCAGATGGAACGGCTGTTCGCCCGGGCGCTGAAGCAGCGGCCGATGGGCTTCTATGTGGATTTGCGGTTGGAGAAGGCCGAGCGGCTGCTCACCTATTCGCCGATGAGCGTGCGCGATGTTTCGGTGGCCTGCGGTTTCACTTCGCTGGCGCAGTTCTCGCGCGCCTTCAAGACCAAGCACGGCAGGCCGCCCTCGGCGCTCCGGCGCTCGGCTTCCGCGACCGCGCCGTTCAGGCTATGATTCGGCCGCCGAGGGGTAAGTGGGATGAAATCGTTGCTCGGGGCCATGGCGATGCTGACGGCGGTGAGCGCACCGGCGGCACCGGAGAACTGGTGCCGGGTCGGCCAGACGGTGATGGTCCCCGACGGCCGCGAGGGACCGGTCACCTCGCTCGACGGCGAGATTTGCCGGGTCCTCGTCTATGGCGAGAAATATGTCTCGCTGTGGGCCTATTTCGCGATCGACCCGGTCTATCCCTCGGTCGAGGGCCCGCGCAAGTTTGGGCACTAGATATCTGCCATGAAGCGGCACCTGTTCAAGATCGCCTCGCGACTCGTCTTGCGGCCGCTGCACCGGCAGATGCGTGGCATGACGCTGGGCGCGCGCACGGCGGCGATCGATGCGGAAGGCCATGTGCTGCTGGTGCGCCACAGCTATTCGCCGGGCTGGATATTGCCGGGCGGCGGAGTGGAGCGCGGCGAAACGGTGTTTGCCGCCGCGGTGCGGGAACTGCGCGAGGAAGCGGGCATCGTGGCCGAGGAGGAGCCGCGGCTGCACGGCGTCTTCTCCAATCACCAGATCTTTCCGGGCGATCATATCGCCTGCTTCGTGCTGCGCCGCTTCGCCCGCGAGCCGTTCGCGCCGTCGGCGGAAATCGCCGCGGCCGAATTCTTCGCCACCGATCGGCTTCCCTCCGATACGACCGCCGGCACCAGGCGGCGGATCGAGGAAATCCTGTTCGGACGGCCGATCGCGCATGACTGGTAGATCGGCGCTTGACCGAAACGTCCCGCGCGGCTATTGCGCCATTCATGAACCGGATCGCAACCATCCGCCTGCGACGACGCGCCCGCCAATTGCGCGCCTGAACCTATCCGATTCCATTCCGTCATCATCGACGATCCGCGTTGCGGGACCGGGTAGCCCAGTGAAACCCGTTGCAGGATCAATTCAATGAACGATTCCCATTCCGTCGAAGACGTCCGGGCCGCCGATGCGGCACAAATCGAAAAACTGCTCGATCAAAGCTTCGGCATCGATCGCCGCGCCAAGACCTCCTACCGGCTGCGCGAGGGCAACAGCCCGGTCGCCGGGCTGTCGCTGGTGATCCGCGACAGGGAGGTGGGAATTTCCGGGGCCATCAGCTTCTGGCCGCTGAAGATCGGCAGAGAGGGCTCGGATGCCTTGCTGCTGGGGCCGCTGGCGGTGCATCCGGAGCGGCAGAATCTGGGGATCGGGCTGGCGCTGATGCGCGAAGGCCTGGGGCGCGCCAAGGCCATGGGGCACGGCCTCGTCATTCTGGTGGGCGATCACCCTTATTACGCGCGGATGGGATTTGCGCGGCTTGCCGAGAACCGGCTGCTGCTTCCCGGTCCCGTCAATCCCAAGCGTTTTCTGTATCTGGAACTGGTGCCCGGGGCTCTCGCGCAAGCGCAAGGACTGGTGCTGCCGCCGCACCGCTTCGCCGAAATCTCAGCGGCCCTCGCGGTACCACATGGCGCAGAGAGCGAGCAGCAGCGCGCCGAGGCTTAAGAGCGTGGCGAAGAGCGGGATCTCGGCGATGGCCGTCACCCGGTAGGCGCCATTGGCCTTGAAGCCGATCCAGCCGGCGCCGGAAGTCTGGCGCCCCGCCGCCGCCTTGACCACGCGCGGCATGCCGTCCTCGAGCCAGGCGATGCCGCCGCCGGTTGCCTTGGAGACGGGGGCCAGTCTGTTCGCCGTGGCGATCACGTCGGCGGCTTCCCTCGCATCGGCGCTGCCGGCCGCCGCCACCGCCTCAAGCTTGCCGTCGGCCAGGCGATGCAGGCCCGCTTCGACTATATCGAGACGGCCCTGCCACCGGCCGGAAGATTGTTCGGTGAGTTCGACGGTCGCGGTCTTGCCGGAGGGCAGTGTCACGGTAACGGGCGTGGCCCGATCGGCCATGGTGCGGCGCTCGACCGTGAGCCGGCGGCCTTCCTGCCGCCCGCTCAGTGCTTCCTCCTCGAGATCGGGTTCCTTCATCAGCCAGTGGGCGGTGCGGCGCAGAAGTTCGGTTTGCGGCCCGCCGCCATCATAACCTCTGGCCCACAGCCAGCCATGGTCGGAGAGAAGCTGGGCGACCCGGCCCTGGCCGCGGCGCGACAAAACCAGGAGCGGCCGGCCCTCGCTGCCCGACATCACCACTTCGCCCCCCGTGGGTTGGCTGTCGATCAGGCGGAACCAGCGGCCCCAGCTGGGCGTTTCACCTTCGCCGCCCGGCAGCAGGCGGGTGACGGGATGGCGGCGGCCCGCTTGGGTGAGCTGCGGGCGGAAGGCGCCCTCGATCACCCGGCCGGTGGGCGGGGCCGGGATGATATCGGCAAGCGGCGTGGCATAGAGGCCATCGGTTGCGGCGAAATCGGGCCCCGAGGCGATCAGCACGGCGCCGCCGCGATTCACATAATCGGCGACATTGGCGAGATAGGCGAGCGGCAGCACCGCCTGGCGGCGGTAGCGGTCAAAGATGATGAGATCGAATTCGTCGAGCTTCTCGACGAAGAGTTCGCGGGTCGGGAAGGCGATGAGCGCCAGCTCCTTGATCGGCGTGCCGTCCTGCTTTTCCGGCGGGCGCAGGATGGTGAAGTGGACCAGATCGACGGAGGCATCGGCCTTCAAGAGATTGCGCCAGGTGCGTTCGCCCGGGTGCGGCTCGCCGGAGATGAGCAGCACCCGCAGGCGGTCGCGGATGCCTTCCATGACGGCAATGGCGCGGTTGTTCTGCGCCGAGATTTCGCCCGGCATTGCCTCGGCTTCGATTTCGGCGATGTTCTGGCCGCCGTGATCGATGGGCAAGGAGAACTCGACGATGCCGCCCGGCGTAACGGTGGCTCCCCGCGGCTGGCGGCCGGCAATTCTGACCGTCACCGCCACCGGTGCGCCATCGCCGCCCACGTCCTCGACATGGAAGCGGATGGTCTGCTCCTTGCCGACGATGCCGAAGCGCGGCGCCTGGTCGATCACCACGCGGCGGTCGCGCTCGTTCTTGCCGCCGGTGAGCAGCGTATGCAGCGGGCCGCCGATGCCGGACTTCGACGGATCGGCGGGAACATCGTGGACCTGGCCGTCGGTCACCATCACCGCGCCGGCGAAGCGTTCCGGCGGGATTTCGGCGAGCGCCCGGCTGAGCGCCTCGAAGGCGCGGGTGCCGTCGTCATCGGCGGTGATGCCGGAGCGCACCGAGACGATGCGCAATTCGAGATTGTCGAGGCGCTGGGCTAGCGCCTTCAGCGCCTGTTCGGCGGCATCGGCCTGCGCAAGGCGGTTGCCTGTCTCCTGACTCTGGCTGCGATCGATGACGGCAACGGCGATGTCGCTCAGCGCCTGGCGCTCCTCGTTGCGGATCGAGGGATCGGCAAGCGCCAGAAGCAGGAGAGTGAACGCCAGGCCGCGCAGCCACCAGCCGCGGCTCTTCGCCAGTGCCGAGGCAACAACCAGAATGAAACCGGCGGCGGCCAGCGCGGCGATGAGCCACAGCGGCAGGGCGGGAGCGAAGGAAACCTGCCAGCCCATCTACTGCCCCAGCCGTTCGAGGAGGGCGGGCACATGCACCTGGTCGGCCTTGTAGTTGCCGGTGAGCACATACATCACGATGTTGATGCCGGCGCGGTAGGCCATTTCGCGCTGGCGGCCGGTGCCGGGAACCACCGCGTAGAGCGGCTGGCCGACATCGTCCACCGCCCAGGCGGCGGCATAATCGTTGGAACCGATGACGATCGAGCTGACGCCATCGGCATTGCCGGTCACCGACCCTTGCGCGTCGGCGCGCTCGACCCAGAGCTGGCTGCGGTCATAGCGGCCGGGGAAGGACTGCAGCAGATAGAAGGCCTTGGTCAACACGTGTTCGGCGGGGACCGGCTCGAGCGGCGGAATATCGAGTTTTGCCAGCATGCGGCGGAGAGATTCGGCCGAGGCGGTGGCGCCGCCGGAGAGGGACTCGAAGCCGGCGCCGTCGTCGCGCAGGTCGAAAAAGATGGTGCCGCCGTTCTTCATGAAGGCATCCATCTTGGCCAGCGCCGCATCGGAAGGAGTCATCGCATCGGCGCGCACCGGCCAATAGAGCATCGGGAAGAACACGATCTCGTCGCGCTCGATATCGATGCCGATGGGATCGCCCGGTTCGACCGAGGTACGGTCCTTGAGAACGGCGCCCAGACCTTTCAAACCATCCTCGCTGATGCGGTCGATCTCGGCATCGCCGGTGAGCACATAGGCGAAATGGGTCTCTAGGGTGCTGCGCAAGGCGAAATCATCGGCGGTCTGGGCCTGGGCCGGGTCCGATCCCGGCACGCCAAGAAGAACCAGCAGGGCTGCGGCAGCGCCACCCATCCGCAGGCGCCGCCAAAATCCGCCGAGCATGAGAGCGGCGATACAATCGATGAGGAAGAGGATCACGGCGGCGGCGAAGGCGAGGGGTGCGAGTGCCGTTGCCGGCAGCGGCGTCAGCGAGCGCAGTGCCACACCGGATGGCAGATCCTTGACCGGCACGATCGCCTCGCCGCCTTGCGCGATATTGATGGCGCGTTGCATGGCGCCGCGGGCATAGAGGCCGGCGGGATGTTCGGGCGAGGCCACGGCCTTATCGATGTCGGAAAGCGCGATGGGGCGCGAGTCGGGCAGGGGATCGATCAGCTCGCCGCGGCCCGACAGCGCGCGGCGCGGACTGAAGGCGGTGGCGGCATCGGTGCTTTGCGCGGTTCCGGCCGCGGCGCCGCCGCCGGCCCCGGGAGCGAGATCGACGATCCTGCGCAGCATTTCGACGAAGAGGCCGGTGAGCGGCAGGTTGGACCAGTCGGCATTGGCCGTCACATGGAACAGCACCACGAGGCCCTTGCCCTGGCGCTGCGCCGTTACCAGGGGCGTCCCGTCCTCGAGACTCGCCCAAACCTTGCCGGGGAGTTCGCTGTCGGGCTCGGCGAGGACCTGGCGGGTGACGCGGATGGCGGGATCGGGTGTCAAGCCGGCGAAGGGACTCGACTGCGGGAATTGCTGCAGGGCCTGCGGCGTTTCCCAGCTCAAGGCGCTGCCGAGCTCGCGGCCGCCTTCGCGCAAGGCGACCGGAATGAGGCCGTCCTGGGCGCCGGCCAGACGGGGTCCGGCAAACCGCAGCAGCACGCCGCCGCGTTCGAGCCAGGACGCCACCATCGCGGCGGTCGCCTGCGGCAGGACGCCGATATCGGCCAGCACCAGCATGGAAAGCCCGGCATCGAGGCGCTCCTTGAGCGCCCGGGCATCGGCCGGTTCGGCGAGTTCGGCATAGGGCTCAAGGGCGCGCGAGACATAATAGAGCGGCGACAGCAAAGGCTGCGCCGCCTCGAGCGAAGTGCCCGATTGCAGCGCCACGGATTTCCGGCGCCAGCGGTCGTCGAAGAGGAAGGTCGCGGCGGCATTGCGCTCGCCTTCGATTTCGATGCGCTGGACCTCGTTGCGCAGCTCGACGGGAAGCTCAAGCGCCGCCTTGGCCTTGCCGCTGCCGGCGGCAAAGATCAGCGTGGCATCGGCGAGATCGCGGCCATTGCCCGCCACGGCGCGGATTTTCGCGGCGGCCGGCTCGCCGGCCACGGCACGAAGCGCGGCGATCTCGATGCGGCCGCCGTCGATCGCCGGTATCGCCAGCGCCAGCGGCAGTTGCGCGGTCTCGGGCATGACCGCTTCGACGGATGCGCCGCCATTGGCAAGTGCGGCGAGCCCGGCGGCAAATTCTCTTGCCCCGCCGCGATCGACGCCATCGCCGATCCACACGACGCGGAGACCGGGGCTGGCGCCGAAGGCTGACTTCAGGCGCGCGAGAAGACTGCTGTAATCGGGATCGAGTGCCTTGGGCTCAAGGGTCGCGGCCTTGCGCCCGGCGGCCTCGGCGGAGAGCGGTTCGAGGCCTGCGGGCCTCGCCTCGGGCGTCGTGGTGGCCAGCGTCACAGTGGTGCCGGCCCGCCGCGCATTGTCGAGAACTTCCCCGACGATCGCCTGACGTTTGTCCCAGTGGCGGGCGGCGGCCCAGCTGTCGTCGACGATGAGAAGAAGCGGTTCCCCGCCCAGGGCGGCGACATGGCCGGGTGCGTGGAGGGGATGCGAGACGCCGACAATGACCAGCGCGGCGATGGCGAGCCGGAGCAGCATCAGCCACCAGGGCGTCTTGTCGGGCTGTTCCTGCCGGTTCACCAGATCGAGCAGCAGGCGCACCGGCGGGAAACGCAAGGTCTCGGGCCGCGGCGGCGTGAAGCGCAACAGCCACCAGACGACCGGCAGCAGCAGCAGACCGGCAAGGGCGAGCGGCGTGGTGAAAGTGAGGGCCTGGAGGAAGCCCGTCATGCGATGCCTCCCACCCCGAAGGCGCGGCTCTTGGCGCCGCCGATCAATCCGTGCATGAGCATCAGTAACTTGGCGACGGAGCGGTCGGTGCGGTGAGTGGTGAAGCTCCAGCCGGCCCGGAAGGCGATTTCGCGCAGCGCCTCGCGGTGGCCGCGGAACCTTTCGCCATAGGCCTCGCGCAGCACTTCGGTCTTGCCGGCGAGGAAGCGCAGCGGTCCGGCCATTTCCTGGAATTCCATGCGGCCGGCATAGGGCAGCGTCTCTTCGGCCGGATCGACGACCTGGATGAGATGGCCGTTGACGCCCGAGGCGGCGAAGGCGGTGACGGCCTTTTGCACCTCTTCCGGGGGCTCGTAGAAATCGGCGAGCAGCACGGCGCTGCAATAGCGCTGCATGGGGCGCGGCGCCGGAAGGCCCGGCCCCTCCTGGTGCAACATCCATTCGGCGATCCGCGCCAGGCTGCCGCGGGCGTGGCCGGGTGCAAACGGGCTGCCGACGGCGGCGACGCGCTCATGGGCGCGCACCGCCAGCGCGCCCAGCGCCAGTGCGATCAGCATGGCGCGGTCGCGCTTGGTGGATTTCGCAAGATGCGACTTGAAGGCCATGCCGGGGGCGGGCGAGGCCCACAGCCACAAGATGTTGGCGGCTTCCCATTCGTTCTCGCGGATGAACACACGGTCCGATCGGGCGGATTTACGCCAGTCGATGCGCTGCACCGGATCGCCGAAACTGTAGGGCCGGTACTGCCAGAAATTCTCGCCCGGTCCGGCGCGCTTCCTGCCGTGGACACCGAGAATGACGGTGGCGGCGATGCGTTCGGCCTCGACCAGCAGGGGCGGCAGGGCACGGGAGGCCGCTTCGGCGCGGTCGGTGACAAGGATCGCTGGCGCGGATGACATGGGGAGCGCCGTCAGGCGAGCATCTCCTTGAGACGGCCGATGACGCTGTCGACCGAATGGCCCTCGGCGCGGGCGGTGAAATTCAAGGCCATGCGGTGGCGGAAGACCGGCCGGACCAGGGCCAGCACATCCTCGATGGATGGCGACAGCCGGCCTTGCAGCAGCGCCCGGGCGCGCACGCCGAGCATCAGCGCCTGGCTGGCGCGCGGGCTCGGGCCCCAGGCGATATTCTGATTGACGAAACCGTCGGCGTCGGGACCGGGCCGCGAGGCACGGACGATCTTCAGAATGGCATCGGCCACCTGCTCACCCACCGGAATGACGCGGGTCAAGCGCTGGGCATTCATCAGATCGGCGGTGGTCAGTACCTTCTCGGCTTCCGCCTCTTCGGTGCCGGTGGTGGCAAAGAGCATGCGGCGCTCGGCCTCGAGTGCCGGATAGGGCACGTCGATCTCCAGCAGGAAGCGGTCGAGCTGAGCCTCGGGCAGCGGATAGGTGCCTTCCTGTTCGATCGGGTTCTGGGTGGCGAGAACATGGAAGGGGCGCGGCAGATCGTGGCGCTCGCCGGCCACCGTGATGTGATGTTCCTGCATCGCCTGCAGCAGCGCCGACTGGGTGCGCGGGCTGGCGCGGTTGATCTCGTCGGCCATCAGCAATTGGCAGAACACCGGACCCGGCACGAAACGGAACTGGCGGCGGCCGGTTTCGCTTTCCTCCAAAACCTCGGAACCGAGAATGTCGGCGGGCATCAGATCGGGAGTGAACTGCACGCGCTTTTCCTCGAGGCCGAGAACCCGGCCCAAGGACGTGGCGAGCTTGGTCTTGGCGAGGCCCGGCGCGCCGACGAGCAGGGCGTGGCCGCCGCCGAGAATGGCGGTGAGCGCCAGTTCGATCACCTCATCCTGGCCGAAGATGACCTTGCCCATGGCGCCGCGCACCTTGTCGAGGCGGGCGCCGACGCTTTCCAGTTCGCCGAGAATCTTGCGGTCTGCTTCGTTGATGCTTGCCATGGGTCTCACTATAGTTTGCCGCAGCTAGATGGAGGACCGGCCGTTGTTTTGGCGTTAACGGCATCCTCGTGAAGGAGAATGGCCTAAAAGAGGCGGGTAAATGACGACTCACTCAGGAAACCGGGCCCGGCCATCATGACGGCAGAGTTACGCGATGCAAGCAATCCGTTGCGGGGGCTGAGAGAAGCCACGGCCGCGGCCAAGGGCCTGCCGCCGGTGCACTTATGGAACCCGCCATTCTGCGGCGACCTCGACATGCGGATCGCCCGCGACGGCACCTGGTTCTACATGAATTCGCCGATCGGCCGGAAGCCCCTGGTCAAGCTGTTCGCCTCGGTGCTGCGGCACGACGAGGACGGCAAGTATTATCTGGTGACGCCGGTGGAGAAATGCGGTCTTGCCGTCGAGGATGCGCCGTTCCTGGCGGTCCGCATGCAGGCGGAAGGCGAAGGCCGCAATCAGGTGATTCGATTCGAAACTCAGGTCGACGATGAAGTCACCGTCGATGCGGCGCACCCCCTGCGCTTCGAAACCGAGGCGGGAACCGGCGGACTCAAGCCCTATGTGCTGGTCAGGGCCAGGCTCGAGGCGCTGGTGTCGCGGGCGCTGTTCTACGATCTGGTGGCCCGCGGCGGAATCGAGAACGGCTGGTTCGGCGTGTGGTCGTCGGGACAATTCTTCGCCATGCAGCGGGCCGGCGACATCGGCATCGGGGCATGATGGCCGAGGTGCGCTTCGACGAAACGGAATTCCGGACGCTGGCGAAAGAGCGGCTGCATGCCGTTCCTCCGGAAGCGCACCGGCGCGGCGACGACGATCTCAATCCGGAGGCGCGCATCATTCCGCCGGGAGCCGCGCCGCAGCCCGCCGCGGTGCTGGTGCCAGTGGTCATGCGGGCTTCCGGACTGACGCTGCTGCTCACCCAGCGCACCGAGCATCTGGCGCGCCACGGGGGGCAGGTGGCCTTTCCCGGCGGGCGCATCGACGACGGCGACGTGGGGCCGGTCGAGGCGGCGCTGCGCGAGGCGGAAGAGGAGACGGGGCTGCCGCGAAGATTCGTCGAGCCGGTCGGCTTCCTCGATACCTATCTCACCAGCACCGCCTATCGGGTGGTGCCGGTGGTGGCCCTGGTGCGCGAGGGCTTCGTCATCGTGCCGCATGCGGGCGAGGTGGCGGCGGTGTTCGAAGTGCCGCTCGCCTTCCTGATGGACCCGGCGCATCATGAGCGCCATTCGCGCCAATGGCAGGGCAAGCAACGCTTCTACTATGCGATGCCGTGGCAGGACCGCTATATCTGGGGCGCCACCGCCGGCATGATCCGCAATCTTTATCACCTGATGTACGAACCGCGATGAACAGACTTCCGTCACTGGCTCGCGCCCGCTGGCTCAAGGAGCCGGAGCTGAAACGCGTCTTCGCGGCGATCGCGGCGGCGGGCGGCGAGGCGCGGGTGGCGGGAGGGGCGGTGCGCAACGCGCTGCTCGGCCAACCCATCGCCGACATCGACCTGGCCTGCACGCTGGCGCCCGAGGCGGTGACGGCGGCCTGCACGAAGGCGGGGCTGAAGGTGCATCCCACCGGCATCGACCATGGCACGGTGACGGTGGTGGCGGGAAAACGCGTCTTCGAAGTGACGACATTGCGCCACGATGTCGAGACCTTCGGCCGCCACGCGCGGGTCGCCTTCACCGGCGACTGGCAGGCCGACGCGCTGCGCCGGGACTTCACGGTGAATGCGCTCTATTGCGACGGGCACGGAAAAATCTACGATTTTACAGGCGGTTACAAGGACATCCTGAAAAAGAGAATCCGCTTTGTGGGAAGGCCCGAGCAGCGCATCGCCGAGGATTATTTGCGCATCCTGCGGTTCTTCCGGTTTCATGCGCAGATCGGCAAGGGCGCGCCCGACAAGGCCGGGCTTGCCGCCTGTGTCCGGCTGCGAGCGGGCCTCGACCGGCTGTCGGCCGAGCGCATCCGCCAGGAACTGTTCAAGCTTCTTGCAGCCCCCGGCGCGGTGGCGACGCTGAAGCTGATGGCGAAACGCGGCATCCTCGAGCATATTGTTCCGCATACGGAGGAGTGGCGGGTGCTCGGCCGCCTGCCGCCCGATCCGTTGTTGCGGCTCTTCGGGCTGGCAGCGGAGCCTTCGGGGCTCAAGGAGCGGCTGCGGCTCTCCAACCGCGAGGCGGAGCGGATCGCAACGCTTGGCGATTTTCCACCGCCGGCACCGAAGCTGCGCGAGGCCGAGCGGCGCGCCATGCTCTATGCGATGGGGGCCGAGGCCTGGCGCGATGCGGTGCGGCTGGCCTGGGCCCGGTCGCGGGCGCCGCTGACGGATCGCGGCTGGCGCCGGCTGGTGGGCTTGGCGGAGCGCTGGAAGGCTCCGGTCTTTCCGGTGACGGGACGCGATCTGACGGGCAGGGGCATGAAGCCGGGGCCGGAGCTGGGTGCCGCCCTGCGGCGGCTCGAGGATTGGTGGATTGCATCGGATTTCAAGCCGGGCAAGGACGCGATCCTGGCGCGTCTCGGACAGATGTGAAAGGCGGGGAGAAAAACATGGCCGATCTTCTGGTGCTGAAGACCACGGGCAAGGGGGCGCCGAAGCCCGAAACCGGCGCGCCCGAGGCCGGCAAGCTCATCAAGGGCAAATACAAGACCAAGACCTGGAATCACTTCGCCGGCGACAATGGCCGGCTCTATTGCGGCACCTGGGAATCGACGCCGGGCAAGGTGGCGGTCGACTATAGCGAATGGGAATTCTGCCATCTGATCGCCGGCCAGGCGGTTCTCAGCAACGACGCAGGCAAGAAATGGAGCTTCAAGAAGGGCGATGCCTTCATCATTCCGCCGGGCTTCAAGGGCACCTGGGAGACGGTCAGGACGGTGCGCAAGCACTATGTGATCCTGCTGCCGAAGGGATGATGGACCAGATGCGTTCGGTTCTCGTCACCGGCGCGGCCCGGCGGATCGGGCGGCAATTGGCGCTCGATCTGGCAAGCGATGGCTGGGATGTGGCGGTGCATTGCAATGCCTCGCGCGGCGAAGCGGAGGAGGTGGCCCGTCTCGTCGAAAGGGCGGGCCGCCGAGCGGCCGTGGTGCAGGGCGATCTTGCGCGGCCCGAGGTTCCCGAGCGGCTCATCGCCGAGGCCTCGCAAGCGCTGGGCGGGTTGACCTGTCTCATCAACAATGCCTCGGTATTCGAGCCCGATGTGGTGGGTTCGATCACGGCGGCGAGCTGGGCCCGGCATCTCAACATCAATCTGCGGGCGCCTGTGTTTCTGTCGCAGGCCTTCGCCCGGCAATTGCCGAAGCGGGCTCACGGCAACATCGTCAACATCATCGACCAGCGGGTGTGGAAGCTCAATCCGAAGTTCTTCTCCTATACGGCGTCGAAATCGGCGCTGTGGACCGCCACCCGCACCCTGGCCCAGGCGCTGGCGCCGCGCATCCGCGTCAACGCCATCGGCCCCGGGCCGGCGGTGCCCAATATCCGCATGGACGAGGAGGATTTCGCCAAACAGGCGCGGCTGACGCTTCTGGGCAGCGGCACGTCGCCGGCGGAAATCTCGGCGGCGGCGAAATTCATACTGTTGCAGCCGGCGCTGACCGGCCAGATGATCGTGCTCGACGGCGGCCAGCATCTGGTCTGGCAGACGCCGGACGTAGTCGAGGTCAATGAATGAACAAGAAGCCGATGATCAGTCATCACGTGGCGAGCGGCAAGGCGCGGCTCAGGCATGTGTTCGTTCGCGATCTCGAAGTCATGGCCATACTCGGCATCCATGAGCATGAGAAGCTCACGCCGCAACGCATCGTCGTCAATATCGACCTGTCGGTGAAGGAGGGCGACGACCCGATGGTCGACGACATCAGCAATGTGGTGAGCTACGAAATCGTGGTGAAGAAGGTGGAAGCGATCATCGCCCGGGGCCATGTCAATCTGGTGGAAACCCTGGCCGAACTCTTCGCCGAGGCGTGTCTCAAGGACAAGCGGGTGGTGGCGGCAAGGGTCAGGATCGAGAAGCCCGACATCATCAAGAACGCCCGCAGCGTCGGCGTCGAGATCGAGCGGCTGCGGCGATGAAGGGCGCGCGATGGGCCAACTGATCGACGGCGTCTGGCACGACCAGTGGTACGATACGCGGCGGACCGGCGGCCACTTCATCCGCCCGGAGAGCAAATTCCGCAACTGGGTGACCGCCGACGGCGCGGTGGGCCCCACCGGCGCCGCCGGATTCAAGGCGGAGGCCGGGCGCTATCATCTCTATGTCTCGCTGGCCTGCCCATGGGCCTGCCGCACCTTGATCTACCGGGCCCTCAAGGGCCTCGAGCCGGCGATTTCCGTCTCGGTGACCAACTGGCTGATGGCCGAGCAGGGCTGGGATTTCACGCCGGGCGAGGGCGTCGTTCCCGACAGCGTCAACGGGGTGTTCCACCTGCACGAGCTCTACACAATGGCCGATCCCACCTACAGCGGGCGGGTCACCGTGCCGGTGCTGTGGGACAAGGAGCGCCGCAGCATCGTCAACAACGAGTCGAGCGAAATCATCCGCATGCTGAACAGCGCCTTCGACGGCATCGGGGCGCTGCCGGGCGATTATTATCCCGCCGCGTTGCGCGGCGAAATCGACGGACTCAACCGGCGCATCTATGACACGGTGAACAATGGCGTCTACAAGGCGGGCTTCGCCACCACGCAGCAGGCCTACGAAGCCGCCGTCGTGGCGCTGTTCGAAACGCTCGACTGGCTGGAGGCGAAGCTGGCGAGGAGCCGCTTCCTGCTAGGTGCCGCGCCCACCGAAGCCGACTGGCGGCTGTTCACCACACTGGTCCGCTTCGATCCCGTCTATGTCGGGCATTTCAAGTGCAACCTGCGCAGGCTCACGGACTATCCGAACCTCTGGGCCTATGCGCGCGATCTTTACCAGTGGCCCAAGTTACGCCAGACCGTCGATTTCACCCACATCAAGCGCCACTATTACATGAGCCATGGGCCGATCAACCCGACGCACATCGTGCCAGTGGGGCCCATCATCGATTTCGAGGCGCCACACGGCCGCCAGGGGATGAATTGAATCCAGCGGTGTGAATTGCGATATCTGGGCACATGAGCGAATCCAAACATCCCTCCGGTCCCGAAATCATCCGCGATCTGGTCAAGCGGCTGCCCGGCAAGCCCGGCGTCTATCGCATGGTGGATGCCGAGGGCGGCGTCATCTATGTCGGCAAGGCGCGCAATCTCCGGAACCGGGTGGCCAACTACACGCGGATCGGCGGCCACACCAACCGCATCGCGGCGATGATTTCGCTCACCGCGACGATGGAGTTCGTCACCACCGCCACCGAAGCCGATGCGCTGCTGCTGGAAGCCAATCTGATCAAGAAGCTGAAGCCGCGCTACAATGTGGTGCTGCGCGACGACAAATCCTTTCCCTATATCCTGATCGCCAAGGACCACCGCATCGCGCAGCTCGCCAAGCATCGCGGCAGCCGGGCCCGCAAGGGCAGCTATTACGGGCCCTTCGCTTCGGCCGGGGCGGTCAACCGCGCCATTAACACATTGCAGAAAGCGTTTCTCATAAGATCTTGCAGCAACAGCGTTTTCGAGAACCGCACGCGGCCCTGCCTGCTGTATCAAATCAAGCGTTGCGCGGCGCCTTGCGTGGGCTATGTGACGCCCGAGGCGCATGACGAACTGGTGGCGGGGGCCGAACTCTTTCTCTCCGGCAAGTCGCAGGCGGTGAAGGCGGAACTCGCCCGGCAGATGGAAGAGGCCGCGGCTCGGCTCGATTTCGAAACCGCGGCGCGCACCCGCGACCGCATCCAGGCGATGAGCTTCGTCACCCAGAGCCAGGGCATCAATCCGCGGACGGTGGAGGAGGCCGACGTTTTCGCCCTGGCGCAAGAAGGCGGCCAAACCTGCATCCAGGTGTTCTTCTTCCGCTCCGGCCAGAACTGGGGCAACCGCGCCTATTTCCCGCGCGCCGACAAATCGCTGGAGCCGGGCGAAATCCTCAGCCCATTCCTCGCCCAGTTCTATGATGACAAGCCGGTGCCGGGGCTCATTCTCTTGTCGCATGCCATCGCCGAGCGCGAGCTGATGGAGGAGGCGCTCACCACCCATGCCGGGCACCGGGTCGAGATCGCCTGCCCGCGGCGCGGCGAAAAGAAAATGCTGGTCGATCATGCGGCGAGCAATGCCCGCGAGGCCATGGGCCGCAAGATGGCGGAAAGCGCGTCGCAGGCGAAGCTCCTGGAGGGCGTGGCCCGCGTCTTCGATCTGCCGGAGCCGCCGAAACGCATCGAAGTTTACGACAATTCGCACATTCAGGGCGCTAACCCTGTCGGCGCAATGATCGTGGCGGGGCCGGAAGGTTTGATAAAGTCGCAATACCGCAAGTTCAACATCCGGGCCGAGGACATCACATCGGATGATTTCGCCATGATGCGCGAAGTGCTGACCCGGCGTTTCTCCCGGCTGCTCAAGGAGCAGGGGGAACGGACCGGCGGCGAGTGGCCGGATTTCGTGCTGATCGACGGCGGCCAGGGCCAGCTTTCGGCGGCGCGCGGGGTGCTCGCCGATCTCGGCCTGTCCGATCTTGCCGTGGCGGCCGTGGCCAAGGGGCCGGACCGGGATGCGGGGCGCGAGCATTTCTACATGGCGGGCCGGCCCTCCTTCATGCTCGAAGGGCGCGATCCGGTGCTCTATTATATCCAGCGGCTGCGCGACGAGGCGCACCGATTCGCCATCGGCTCGCACCGGGCCAGGCGGGCCAAGGCGATGGGAGCCAATCCGCTGGACGAAATCGCCGGCATAGGACCCTTGCGCAAGAAAGCCTTGCTCGGCGCCTTCGGATCGGCGAAATCGGTAGCGCGGGCCAGCGTCGCCGGCCTGGCCGCGGTCGAAGGCGTCAGCGGCGCCCTGGCGCAGGCGATCTACGACCACTTTCATGAAGGTGTGGAATGAGCGATTCCATGAGCAGGACCGAACTGGACAAGCCGCCTATTTCCAAAGTGTGGAACCTTCCCAACATCCTCACCTATGGACGGATCGCGGCGGTTCCGGCGGTGGCGGGCCTGTTGATGTGGGGCGGCAACAGCGCCCGCTGGGCGGCGCTCGCCATTTATATCGCGGCCGCCGTCACCGATTTCTTCGACGGCTATCTGGCGCGCAAGTGGCAGCAGCAGTCCTCGCTCGGGCGCATGCTCGATCCGATCGCCGACAAGGTGCTGGTGGCGGTGGTGCTCTTGGTGCTGTCGGCCGACGGCATCCTGTTCGGCGGCCACATCTGGGCGGCGATCATCATCATGTCGCGCGAGGTGCTGGTCTCGGGGCTTCGCGAATATCTTGGCGAGCTTCAGGTCTCGGTGCCGGTCACCAAGATCGCCAAGTGGAAAACCACGGTGCAGCTTCTCGCCGTCGGCTTCCTCATCGCCGGGCCCGCCGGCGATACGATCATTCCGCATGTGACGACGTCCGGCATCGGACTGTTGTGGATCGCCGCGGCGCTCACCCTCTATACGGGCTACGATTATTTCCGCGCCGGCATCCGGCACGTGGTGGACTGAGCATGATCCCGGAAAGTGCGAAGCGGTTTCCGGACAAGATCATGCGGCAAAAATGAGCATGGCATGAAAATTCTCTATTTCGCTCGCCTGCGGCAGATCGTCGGGCGCGGCGAGGAGCAGATCGAGGTGCCGGGCGGCGTCAAGACCGTCAGTGGGCTGATCGAATTCCTCAAAACCCGCGATCCCGGCTGTGCCGCCGCCTTCGCCGACCTGCGGACGATCCGCGCCGCCGTCGACAAGGCGCATGCGCCGCTCGAGGCCTCGATCGTGGGCGCGCGGGAAGTGGCGTTCTTTCCGCCGGTGACGGGGGGGTGAGGCACGACGGGCGCAGCCCGGCGAAAAGCTCCAGTGGAGCTTCTCGAGTGCCGAACGCCCCGAGCCCGGGCGAGGGGCCGGATCAGGCCGTGATCACGTCCGCCGTCTTCTCGGCCGCCACGATGCAGCCGGCGGAACCGCCGCCGATCGCCAGATAGTCGCGGACTTCCGCCATGGTGTTCCTTGCTTGCCGCCGGTGCGGCGCGGGTGTAGATTTACCGACAGTAGCTTTCGGCGGCGTCACATGCCAACGGGCTCATCCTTCGGCTCATGGATCGCCGCCCCCAAGGTGGAGGCAAATCATGGGCATCGCACTTACCCTTCAATCCTATTTCGGCGACCACCATGTCGCCTATGAAGTGACGCGCCACGCGCGCACCGGCAACTCCTCGGGCACGGCGGAAGCCTGCCATGTGCCGGGCGAAAGGCTGGCCAAGGGCGTCGTGTTGAAATCCAGAACCGGATATATTCTCGCGGTCCTTCCGGCCTCGAAACGCGTTGTCATGGAGGCGGTCGAGAGGGTGGCGGGAGTCCCCGTCACGCTGGCGAGCGAGCAGGAAGCCAGCATGCTGTTTCCCGATTGCGAAGCGGGCGCGGTTCCGGTGTTCGGCGCGGCCTATGGCATCCCCGCGATGATGGACGAGGCGCTTGACGGCGCCGAGGACATCTATTGCGAGGGCGGCGATCACTTGAGCCTGGTTCACATGAATGGCCGCGAGTTCCGCGAACTGATGTCCGGCGCCGAGCGGGCCCACTTCGTCGCCTGACGAAGCGGGTTGCGGCTTGGGACGGGTTACAGGGCTTCGAGATAGCGGGCCCGCTCGGCGGCGCTGACGGCGCGGCGCAACACCGCATCCTCGTGCTTGCGGGTCATGACGAAGTGGTCGACGAAGGCGGCGCCGAAAATTTCCCGCGCCACGGGAGAGGCTTCAAGGCGCTCGGCGGCCTCCAGAAGCGTGCGGGGCAGGGCGCGCAAGCCTTTGGGAACAAAGGCGCGGACGTCGCCGGTGGCGCGCTCGGGCAGCGCGATCTTGTTCTCGATGCCCCACAACCCGGCGCCAAGGGCGAGCGCCAGCGCCAGATGCGGATTGGTGTCGGCGGCGGGCACCCTGAATTCGATGCGGGTGGTTTCGGGTACCGCGGTCACCACCCGCACCGCCACGCCGTAATTGTTGAAATCCCAGCTCGGGGTGCGCGGCGCCCAGTTGCCGGGCACCATGCGGCGCCAGGCATTGACCGTGTGGGTGCAGAGGGCGGCGCATTCGGGCAACAGCGTCAGGAGCCCACCGATGAAATGCTCCATCGTGGCGCTCATGGCCGAGCCGCCGCCGTGGAAGAGGGGACGGCCGTTCTTGTCGGCGAGCGATAGATGCAGATGGCCGGAGAGGCCCTGGAAGCCCTGGCCCAGTTGCGCCAGGAACGAGGCGGTGAGACCCTTGCGGCGGCAATAGGTCCGGGTGAAATTGCGGAACAGGCCGAAATCGTCGGCGGCCTTGAGCGGGTCTGTCGCCTCAAGTGTTGCCTCGAGGCAGCCGGGACCGAGCTCGGTGCCGAGGCCGTAGATGGGAACCGCCAGCGTTTTCATTACATCTTCGAGTCCGGTGACGAAGTCCGAATAGACGCCGGCCGAATCCGCCGACCAGCAGCGATTATCCTGGGCCCAGGCGACGGGGTGCTCGTAGTTCTTGGCGCGCAGCGACTCGGCGGTCTCGTTCAAAACCGTGAATTCGCATTCGAAGGCGGCCTTGGCCGCAAAGCCCAGGCTTTCGGCGCGGGCGATCTGGCGTTTCAGCACCTGGCGCGGCGAGAGCGCCAATGAGGCGCCGGTAAAATCGGCAATGTAAAGTGCGGCATCGGGCTCGAAGGGATAGGCGCGGCGCGTCGCCGCCTCGATGGCGCAGGCCTCGTCGCCGAACCATTCGGTGAAATCGTAAACGCTCTCGCCAGTGTCCCAGCGATACAGGACATTGGGAAAGGAATAGCCGCCGGCGAGTGCCGCCTCGCCCTGTTTGGCGGGAAGCCTCCGGGCGCGCAGCGTTGCGTCGTAGTCGAAGATGCCGAAGTGGTAGGTGGAGGGGGAGGACGTCATGGCGCGAGTGCCCCGGATCGCCGCCTAAGCCGCCTTCTTCTTCGGCTGCACTTCGGCCAAATAATCGGCGCGGAGCGCCTTCACCATGTCGCTGACGGTGAAGCTGTAGGGGCCGATTTCGCCCACCGGCGTCACCTCGGCGGCGGTGCCGACGATGAAGCAGCTTTCAAAGCCGGCCAGTTCATCGGGCATGATCTTGCGCTCGGTGACCTTGATCTGGCGCTTGCGGGCGAGATCCATGACGGTGCGCCTTGTGATGCCGTCGAGGAAGCAATCGGGGGTGGGTGTGTGGAGTTCGCCATCCTTGACGAAGAAGATGTTGGCGCCGGTGCATTCGGCCACCTGGCCGCGCCAGTCGAGCATCATGGCGTCGGCATAGCCCTTGCGCTCGGCTTCGTGCTTGGAGAGGGTGCAGATCATGTAGAGGCCGGTGGCCTTGGCCTTGGCGGGGGCGGTCGCCGGATCGGGCCTTCTCCACTTGGCGACATCGAGGCGGATGCCCTTGTCGAGCGCCTTGGGATCGAAATAGGCGGGCCACTGCCAGATGGCCACGGCGACATTGATCTTCGCCGCCTGCGCCGCCACACCCATCATCTCGGAGCCGCGCCAGGCGATGGGGCGGACATAGGCGTCGGTGAAGTCCTGGCGCTTCAGGGTGTCGCGGCAGGCGGCATCGATCTCGGCCACACTATAGGGGATTTTCATGTCGAGCATGCCGGCCGAGGCGAAGAGGCGCTCGGTGTGCTCGGTGAGCTTGAAGATTTCGCCGCCATAGGCGCGCTCGCCCTCGAAGACGGCGGAGGCATAGTGCAGCGCATGGGTCAGCACATGGACCTTCGCGTCCCGCCACGGCACGAAGGCGCCGTTGAACCAGATGACGCCGTCGCGCTGGTCGAATGGAACGATGGTCATGGCAAGCCTCCCTGAACCGTCCTATATGTCGCTGAAGAACATGCCGAATAGGCGGTTCGCGCAACAACATTTCGTAACAAGATAGATGACGGTAACAAAATCTGAAAAATATGTCAATATGGCTGACATAATTTCCACACAAGATTTAGGCGATGAGGAAACGGTCACGCTGATCGAGTTGCTGTTCTTCGCCTACCGCGACTTCGTCTCCGATCCGGACGAGTTGCTGAAGGAGCTCGGCTTCGGCCGGGCGCATCATCGCGTGGTGCATTTCGCCGGCCGCGATCCCGGCATGACGGTGGCCGGGCTGCTCGACATCTTGCGCATCACCAAGCAGAGCCTCGGCCGCGTGCTCAAGGATCTGATCGACAAGGGCTATGTCTACCAGAAGGAAGGCGACAGCGACCGGCGGCAGCGCCTCATCTATCTGACGGAGACGGGCGAGGCCCTGCGGCAGAAGCTGATGGCGCCGCAGATCGTCCGCATCCGCCGGGCCCTGCAACAATCCGGCAGCGGCGCCGGCAAGCACACCCGCGACATTCTCTATCATCTGGTGAGTCCGGAGAATCGCGACAGCGTGCGCGACTGGATCGGCAAGGCCGGCGCCGCGGCGGGCCGGAGCCGGGCGCGTGGATGAGCGGGCCCACATATTGGTGGTCGACGACGACCGGCGCATCCGCGAGCTGCTCAAGTCCTATCTGGCGGAGAACGGCTTCCGGGTGACGGTCGCCGAATCGGCCAAGGCGGCGCGCGAGCGCATGCGCGGGCTGGCCTTCGACCTGATCGTGCTCGACATCATGATGCCGGGGGAAAGCGGCATCGCACTGACGCAATCGCTGCGTGGCGGCGCGGCGGCGGTGCCGATCCTGATGCTGTCGGCGCTTTCCGATACCGGCGACAGGATTGCCGGGCTCGCGGCGGGGAGCGACGATTACCTCGCCAAACCGTTCGAACCGCGCGAGCTCTTGCTGCGCATCCGCAACCTGTTGCGGCGTGCCGCACCCGCCGCGGCCGAAGAAAAGAGCGACGTCCGCTTCGGCGGCTGCACCTTCAACCTTCAGCGCGGCGAATTGCGCCGCGACGGCGATCCGATCAGGCTCACCTCGCGCGAGAAGGAGCTGTTGCGGCTCCTGGCGCGGCGTCCCGGCCAGCCGGTCGCCCGCGACGAGCTCGCCGCACCCGGCGTGGCGGACAGCGCCCGCAGCATCGACGTGCAGATCAACCGCCTGCGGCGCAAGATCGAGAGCGATCCCGCCAATCCGGTCTATCTCCAAACCATACGCGGATCGGGCTATGCTCTGTATCTCGACTGACGGAACGGCCGCATGACCGCGATCGGCGCCCCGCACACGCCGGAACGGTCCGGCTTCTACTACCGCTTCAACCGGTTCCTGGAGCGGCATCTGCCGGAAGGGCTGTACCGGCGTTCGCTGATCATCGTCATCGCTCCCATCGTGCTGTTGCAGACGATCATGGCGGGCGTCGTGCTCGACCGGCACTGGGACAGCGTCACCAAGGTGCTGGCCCGGTCGCTGGCCCGCGAGATCGGCCTGGTCACCGATCTCTACGACCGCTCGGCGAAGACCGAAGCGGCACTTGCCGAAATCGAATCGGTCGCCAACAAGCGGCTGAAGCTCGGGCTGGAAATCGACCGCGGCGGAGTGCTGCCGGCGCCGCTGCCGCCGCCCCTGTTTTCGCTGGTCGATGCCAAGCTGACCAAATATCTCGTGCGCGAAACCGGCCGCCCGTTCTGGATCGACTCGAGCGGCAAGGAGGGCCAAGTCGATATCCGCGTCGAGGTGGAGAAGGGCCTGATTTTCCGTATCCGCATCGACGAGGAGCGCGCCTATGCGGCGAGCACCGACGTGCTGCTGCTGTGGATGCTCTTATCCTCGCTAGTGCTGCTGGTGATCGCCGTCGTGTTCCTGCGCAAGCAGATCACGCCGATCCTGGATCTGGCCAAGGCGGCGCAGAGCTTCGGCCTCGGCCGCGACATGGGCGATTTCGAGCCGCGCGGCGCGGCCGAAGTGCGCCAGGCGGGCCAGGCCTTTCTCGACATGAAGGATCGGATCGAGCGGCATGTGGAACAGCGCACCGCCATGCTGGCCGGCGTGTCGCACGACCTGCGCACCATTCTCACGCGCTTCCGGCTCGAGCTCGCCTTTCTCGGCGACGCGCCGAAGGTCAAGCCGCTCAAGGAGGACGTCGCGGAAATGCAGCGCATGCTCGAGGCCTATATGGCCTTCGTGCGCGGCGATGGCGGCGAAACCGCCGAAGCGGTCGAACTGCCGGCGCTGATCCGCGCGGCGGCGGCCGCCGCCGATCGCGAGACGGGGCGGGTCGCGGTCACGGTGGCGGAAGGTCTTTCGGTCAAGGTCAAGCCCAACGCCTTCCGGCGGCTGCTCGACAATCTTATCGGCAATGCGGTGCGCTATGCGGCGCATGTGTCGGTCGCGGCGGCGGTGACGGACCATATGCTGAACATCACCGTTGACGACGACGGGCCGGGCATTCCGGCGGCACAGCGGGCCGATGCCTTCCGGCCCTTCGTGCGCCTCGATCATGCGCGCAATCTCGACGAAACCGGCACCGGCCTCGGCCTGGCCATCGCCCTCGACATCGCCCGCGCCCATGGCGGCGACATCCGCCTCGAGGCAAGCCCGATGGGCGGCCTCAGGGCGGTGGTGCGGATACCGGTCTAGAACAACCGGCCGCCGTTGGGCACGGGGCGCTCGACGGCGGCGAGGACAACCTCGCCATCGGCATCGGGGAAGCCCAGGGTCAGGACTTCCGACATGAAGGGGCCGATCTGGCGCGGCGGGAAATTGACCACCGCCGCGACCTGGCGGCCGACGAGCGTTTCCGGCCGGTAATGTTTGGCGATCTGGGCCGAGGACTTCTTGACGCCGATGTCGCGGCCGAAATCGATCTTGAGCTTGAAGGCGGGTTTGCGCGCTTCCGGGAAGGGCTGGACCTCGACGATGGTGCCGATGCGGATATCCACCTTGAGAAAATCGTCGAAGCCGATCGGCATGGCTCAGCTCGCCAGTTCGCGCGAACGTTTGGTCGCGGCGGCGATCGCCCGGTCGAAGAGCGGCTGCATTCCGTCCGCGGCCATCAGCACCTGCAAGGCCGCATGGGTGGTGCCCTTGGGCGATGTGACGTCTTGGCGGAGCGTCGCCGCGGGCCGGCCGGAGAGGCGCATCAATTCGCCCGCTCCCGAAACGGTGGCGCGGGCAAGCCGCATGGCGAGATCGGGCGCCAGCCCCACCTTCTCGCCCGCCGCGGCGAGGGCCTCGGTCAGATAGTAGACGTAAGCCGGACCCGATCCGGAAACCGCGGTGACGGCGTCGATCAGCGCCTCATCATCGACGGTGACGACTTCGCCGACGGCCGAGAGCAGGGTGCGGGCGAGTTCTAGCTGCGAAGGCGAGACGCGCGGGTTCGCCACCATCGCGGTGATGCCGCGGCCGATGGCGGCGGGCGTGTTGGGCATGGTGCGGATGATGGCGGCAGCGGCGCCGAAATGGCGGGCGATGGAGGCAATCGTCTTGCCGGCGGCAATCGACAGGATCAAGGGCTTCGAGCGGCCGAGCGATACAATGCCGGGGAGCACGTCCGCCATGAGTTGCGGCTTGACGGCGATCACCACCACGGCGGCATCGGTTATTGCCGAAACCGGCGGGTTCAGCCGGATGGCGTGGCGCTCGAGCAGGGCCTTGACTTCGGGCGGCGGGGCGGGATCGAGCGCCGCGATGCGTTTGGGATCGGCGCCGGATTTGAGCCAGCCTTCCAGCATGGCGCCGCCCATCTTGCCGGCGCCCACCAGCACCAGCGTGCCGGTCAACTCGATAGTCATGCTTCGCCCATGGTTTCGAAGAGACTGCTTGCCATCGCTTCGCCGGCATCGCGGCCGGCCCAGGCGACGAACTGCACGGCGGGATAATAGCGCTGGCAGGTTTCGACCGCGAGGCGGATCAGGGCCTCGCACTGGGCGTCGTTGGCCTGGGCGCCGCCGGCCAGCACCAGCGAATTGCGGAACACCAGGCTGCCGTCCTGGCGCCACAGGTCGAAATGCCCGTGCAGCAATTGCTCGTTGATCTGGGCTAGCAGCCGCATCATCTCGTCGCGGCGGGGTGCCGGCACCTTGGCATCGAAGCTGCAAGCCACATGCAGTGTCTCGAGTTCCTCGCGCCAGTCGATCGCGACCCGCAGATCGCTCCACGCTCCCGCCACCAGCATGACGGCTTCATCGTCGCCGGTGCGGTCGAGCGGCCAGGCACGGGCCTCGGCAATCCTCTCCACCCGGTCGAGCGGGTTCGGGGCTTCGCGCAATGTCGCTTGCAGGGCCGCCATCCAAATTCCTCTGACGGCTGACGAATCAAGTGCCTGCCGCGCTGGAACCGTGCCCAAGCTCACGCGCCGCCGCAAGCGGCAAGGGCGCCGCGCAAGTGATTCCTCCACATGCAAATTCAGCCGACGCTCGTGCCCGCCGGCGAATCGGGCCTTGCCGCGGCGAGGCGCGATTCGAGTTCGGCGATTCGCGCGGCGAGACGGTCGTTCTCCTCGCGGGCCTTCTGGGCCATGGCGCGCACCGCCTCGAAGTCCTCGCGCTTGACGATTTCGAGATTGTTGAGCACCCGTTCAATCTGGTTCTGCACCAGGGTGTCGAATTCGCGGCGCAGGCCCTGGGCGGCACCGGCCGCGCCGGTCATCATTTTGGCGAGATCGTCGAAAAATCGCGAAGACGTGGTGGTCATGAGTTGGGCCCTTTCACGCACTCTAGCTATGGCGGCAGCGCCAATTGTTCAAGTGCGCCGTGGGGCCGCAGCGCCCGTGCCTTGACGGGGCGGGGCGCAGGGGACAGTGTCCGCCATCATGCCGACATTCGCCGTCCTGCCGTTTCCGGAGATCGATCCGGTCATTTTCTCGCTCGGTCCCTTCGCGGTACGCTGGTATGGGCTGGCTTATATCGTGGGGCTCATCTTCGCCGCCTGGTACATGAAGCGGCTGGTGGCGAATGCCGCGCTGTGGGATGGAACCAAGCCCACCGCCACGGCCCGGCAGATCGACGACTTCTTCGTGTGGATGGTGCTGGCGGTGGTGCTCGGCGGCAGGCTCGGTTATGTGCTGTTTTACAATCCCATGTTCTATTTCAGCCATCCGCTCGAAATCGTCCGGATGTGGGACGGCGGCATGTCCTTCCATGGCGGCTTTCTCGGCGTCGTCATTGCCGCTTACGCCTATGGCCGCAGGATCGGCGCCGGTCTCGACCGCATGCTCGATCTCGGCGCCGCCTCGGTTCCGGTGGGGCTGGGGCTCGGAAGGCTCGCCAATTTCATCAATGGCGAGCTTTATGGGCGGGTGAGCGACGTGCCCTGGGCCATCCTATTCCCCGGCGATGCTTCGGGACTGCCGCGCCATCCGAGCCAGCTTTATGAGGCAGCACTGGAAGGTCTCGTGCTGTTCATCGCGGTGCGCGTCGCCACTCATCGCTTCGGCGCGCTGGCGCGTCCGGGGCGCGCCTCCGGCATCTTCGCACTGGGATACGGGCTGTCGCGCATCGCCGTCGAATTCGCCCGCGAGCCCGACGCCCAAATCGGCTATATTCTTGGCTTCATGACCATGGGCATGATCCTGTCGCTGCCGCTGGTGGCGGTGGGCATTTGGCTTATCGCGCGATCGCGGACCCAAGCGTGAGCCCGCTGGAGACTCTCATCCGCGAGGCGATCGCGGCCGAAGGGCCGATGCGCATCGACCATTACATGGCGCTGTGCCTCGGCCATCCGCGGCACGGCTATTACATGGCGCGCGATCCGTTCGGCGAGGCGGGCGATTTCGTGACGGCGCCGGAAATCTCGCAACTCTTCGGCGAACTGGTGGGCGTGTGGTGCGCGACCGCCTGGCGGATGATGGGCATGCCGGCCCGCTTCAATCTCGTCGAACTGGGTCCGGGACGCGGAACCTTGATGGGCGATATCCTCAAGGCCGGCCGGGTGATGCCGGGGTTTCGCGAGGCGGCTCAGGTGCATCTGGTGGAAACGAGCCCGGTGCTGCGCGCCGCACAGCGGCAGAAACTGGGGGAGGGGGTCGCGTGGCACGAGACCCTCGCAAGTCTTCCGGAAGGCCCGATGCTGCTGGTGGCCAATGAATTCTTCGACGCCTTGCCGATTCGCCAATTGCAAAAGCGCCACGGGCAATGGTGCGAGCGGGTGATCGGTCTTGCCGGCGAAAACCTGACGATCGGACTGGCGCCCTTCACCGGGGCGCAAGGCGGTGAGGGCTCCGACGGCGACATCGTCGAATTTTCGCCCGCCCGGACCGACGTGGCGCGCGAGGCCGGGGCGCGGCTGGCCCGCCATCCGGGTGTGGCGCTGATTATCGATTACGGCCATCTCAGATCGGCGCCGGGCGATACGCTGCAGGCGCTGCGCCAGCACAAATTCGCAGAGCTCACCGAGACTCCGGGCGAATGCGATCTGACCGCGCATGTGGATTTCGAGGCGCTGGCCAAGGCGCTGACCGCGGGCGGAGCGGCCGTCCATCCCGCCATCGCCCAGCGCGCCTTCCTCCTGGCCATGGGGATCGAGGCCAGGGCGGAGATGCTGGCGGCCCAGGCGGACCCGCAGCAGCGGATTGCGATGCAACGGGCGATCACCAGGCTTGCGGCGGCGGATCAGATGGGTAACCTGTTCAAGGTTCTGGCAGCCACATCGCCCGGCCTCGCCCAGCCCTATCCGTTCGGCAGATCATGATCGCGGCTCCACAGCTTGGCGCAAAGCACATCAGGCACGGTTTCTTCTCCCGTGAGGGGGGCCATTCCAGCGGCCTCTTCGCCTCGCTCAACTGCGGCATGGGCTCGGGCGACGACCGGGTGACGGTGCGCAAGAACCGGGCGATCGTGGCCGCGGCGCTCGGCGTGGCCGAGCCGCGGCTGTTGACGGCGCACCAGCATCACAGCGCCGATGCCGTCACCGTCACGGAAGTCTGGCCGGCGGAGGCGCGCCCGAAGGCCGATGCCATGGTGACCGATGTGCCGGAGATCGCGCTCGGCGTTCTCACCGCCGACTGCGCACCCATCCTGTTCGCCGATCGCGAGGCGCGCGTCATCGGTGCGGCGCATGCGGGCTGGAAGGGGGCGCTGGCCGGGGTGACCGGCCGGACGCTGGCGGCGATGGAGGCGCTGGGGGCCACACGCGCCCGGATCGTGGCGGTAATCGGGCCGACGATCTCGCAGGTGGCCTACGAGGTGGGCCCGGAATTCCCCGAGCGCTACCTCGAGGACGATGCGCGCAATGCCCGCTTCTTCAAGCCGTCAAGCCGGCCGCATCATGCGATGTTCGATCTGCCGGGCTATCTGGCGGCGCGGCTGCAGGCCGAGGGCGCCGGCGAGGTGGTCAATCTCGCCATCTGCACCTTCGGCGACGAGACACGTTTCTTCAGTTACCGCCGCGCCACGCACCGGCGCGAGCGCGATTACGGGCGGCAGATTTCGGCAATCGCGCTGCAATAGGAGTGAAACATGGCATTGCATTTCGACCGTAGCGAATACCGGGCGCGCCAGGCGCGGACCATCAAGGCGCTGGCGGCGCAGGGGCTCGACGGCCTCATGATGTTCCAGCAGGAGAGCATGTATTATCTCACCGGCTACGACAGTTTCGGCTTCTGCTTCTTCCAGTGCCTCTATCTCGGCGTGGACGGCAAGCTGGCGCTGCTCACCCGCTCGGCCGATTTGCGCCAGGCGCAGCACACCTCGATCATCGAGGATATCCGCATCTGGACCGACGCGGCCGGCGCGAAGCCGGCGGATCAGCTCAAGGATATGCTGGAGAGCCTGGGGGCGCGCGGCAAGCGGCTCGGCATCGAGACCAATTCCTACGGCCTCACCCACTTCAACGGCAAGGCGGTGGACGCAGCGCTGGCGGGTTTCTGCAAGCTTGCGGACGCGAGCGATCTGGTGAACCGCATCCGCGTGGTCAAGTCGCCGGCCGAACTCAAATATGTGCGCAAGGCCGGCCGGCTCGGCGATGCGGCCCTTGCGGCGGCGATCCGCAAGACCAAGGCGGGGGCCGACGAAGGCGACATTCTGGCCGCCCAGCAGGCGGCGATCTTCGCCGGCGGCGGCGATTATCCGGCCAATGAATTCATCATCGGTTCGGGGCGCGATGCGCTGCTCTGCCGCTACAAGGCGGGACGCCGCAAACTGTCGAAGCGCGACCAGCTCACCCTCGAATGGGCGGGCGTCTACCGCCACTATCATGCGGCCCTGATGCGCACCATGGTGATCGGCAAGCCCAACAGGCATCACCTGGCGATGGATGAGGCGGCGCGCGCCGCACTCGCCGAGGTCGAGACGACATTGCGCCCCGGCCACACGGCGGGCGACGTCTTCGAGGCCCACGCAAGGGTGATGGACCAGCATGGCATGGCCAAGCACCGGCTCAATGCCTGCGGCTATTCGCTGGGCGCCAAATTCACCCCGAGCTGGATGGACGCTCCGATGTTCTATCGCGGCAACGCCACGCCCATCGAGGCTAATATGGTGCTGTTCGCCCATATGATCATGATGGACTCGGACAGCGGTAATGCGTTTTGTCTCGGACGCACGTATATAGTGACCGGGACCAAGCCTGAGTCGCTGTCGCGCCATTCGCTGGAGATGATTGTCAGGTGATCGCACGGGAACCGGTATTGAGCTTGTGGCGGCGCGGCCTTACGGCGCTGCTGCTTGTCGCCCTGGGCCTGGTGCTTGCCGCCTGCGCGGGCGGCTTCCGGCCCTTCGGCAAGGATGACGGGACTTCCAGCCCCACCGGCAAGACGGTTCCGCCCATCGTGCTGCAGACCATGGAGGGGCTGCCGGCCGACCGGGCCCAGGCGTTCCGCGATGCGCTGTCGATCGCCGCCGGCCAGCGCGACATGGCCATTGTCGAAGGCTCGTTCCAGTCGGGCGAACTGATCCTCAACGGCCAATTCAGGACGGTCGCCGACGCCGGCGGCGTCCGCGTCGATTACCACTGGACGCTGACCGATCCATCGGGTGCCACCCTGCACGATTTCACCGGCGAGGAGATGGCCAGCGGCACGGCCGGTTCCGACCCGTGGTCGGTGGTGACGCCCGCGGTGTTGCAGCGGATCGCCGAGACGACCTCGCTCAATCTGGCGAGCCGGCTGTCGCAATTGGGTTATGCCACGCGGACGGCGGCTCGCGACCTGCCGCCGACGGAGTATTTCGTAGCCGCCGGTCCCGATGCCTACAAGGACATCGACTTCGAGACGCTGAACGGGCCAGGCATAGTGGTGGCCGCCGCCGCTGTGGTGGATGAGCCGCTGCCGCCGCCGGACGAGACGGCGGCCGCCGGAGCGCCGCCCAAGCGGACCGCCATCACGGCGGTGGCGGTGGTTCCGGTCAAAGGCTCTCCCGGCACGGGCGATGCGGAATTGACCGCTGCCATGCGCCAGACCCTGGCGGAGGCCGGCTGGCCGGTGCTCGCCGCACCGCGCGCCGATGCGCTGACGATTGCCGGCAAGGTCGAGCTCGAAAAGCCGCAAGGGGCCGCGCAACGGGTGGCGCTGCGCTGGACCGTCGCGTCGCCGGATGGCCGCAGCCTCGGCGATATCAAGCAGGCCAACAGCGTGCCGGCCGGTTCCCTCGACCGGGGCTGGGGCGAAAACGCCACGCTGGTGGCGGAGGCGGCCGCCACCGGCATTTTCGATCTGATCAAGACCTACCGCTGAGGCCCAAGCCGCGGCGTCTGTTCACAGCCGCAACTGCCCGTTTGCGCGGGCGCCCAGCGGTTGTTATAGACCCGGCCGTAAGCGCTTGGGCGAGAGGGCGGGGCATCATGAAGATCGTGGCGGGGAACAGCAACCGGCCCTTGGCGGAGGCCATCTGTTCCTATCTCAACCTGCCGATGACCAAGGCGGTGGTCAAACGCTTCAACGATATGGAAATCTTCGTCGAAATCCAGGAAAACGTGCGCGGCCAGGACATGTTCGTGGTGCAGTCGACGTCGTTTCCGGCCAACGACCATCTGATGGAACTCTTGATCATCATCGACGCGCTGAAACGGGCCTCGGCCAAGCGCATCACCGCGGTCGTTCCCTATTTCGGCTATGCCAGGCAGGACCGCAAACCGGGGCCCCGTACGCCGATCTCGGCCAAGCTGGTCGCCAACCTCATCACCCGGGCCGGCGCCGACCGGGTGCTGACGCTCGATCTCCACGCCGGGCAGATCCAGGGCTTCTTCGACATTCCCACCGACAATCTGTTCTCCGGCCCGGTCTTGGTGCGCGACATCAAGCAGCACAACGACGTCGCCAACACGGTGGTGGTCTCGCCCGACGTGGGCGGCGTGGTGCGCGCCAGGGCGCTGGCCAAGCGGCTCGATACGCCGCTCGCCATCGTCGACCAGCGCCGCGAACGGGCGGGCGAATCGGAGGTCATGAACGTCATCGGCGAGGTCATGGGCCAATCCTGCATCCTGATCGACC
>CAYOZR010000017.1:7691-31083 GCA_964408555.1 uncultured Aestuariivirga sp. | reverse complement strand
AGGACGGCGGGGCCAACGAGGGCCATTCCTGCGTCAAGGGCCGCTTCGCCTGGGGCTATGCCACCCATAAGGACCGCGTCCTCAAGCCGATGATCCGTGAACGGATCACCGATCCGTGGAAGGAAGTCGCCTGGGACGAAGCCATTTCGTTCACGGCCAGGCGTTTCAAGGAAATCCAAGCCAAATACGGGCGCGGCTCGATCGGCGGCATCACCTCGTCGCGCTGCACCAATGAGGAAGTCTATGTGGTGCAGAAGATGGTGCGCACCGCCTTCCACAACAACAATGTCGATACCTGCGCCCGCGTCTGCCATTCGCCCACGGGTTACGGCCTGTCCAAGACCTTCGGCACCTCGGCCGGCACCCAGGATTTCAAGTCGGTGGAAGAATCCGACGTGATCGTCATCATCGGCGCCAACCCGACCGACGGGCATCCGGTCTTCGCCTCGCGCATGAAGCGGCGCCTGCGCCAAGGGGCCAAGCTCATCGTCATCGATCCGCGCCGCATCGACATGGTGCGCTCGCCGCATGTCGAGGCGCGGTATCACCTGGCCCTCCTGCCCGGCACCAATGTGGCGGTGATCAACGCCTTCTCCCATGTGATCATCACCGAGGGGCTGGAGAACCGTAAGTACATCGAGGAGCGCTGCGATCCGGTCGAGTTCGCGCGCTGGGAAGGCGTCATCCGCGATCCACGGAATTCACCGGAGGCGCTGGAAAGCGTGACCGGCGTTCCGGCCGCCGATGCGCGCGCCGCCGCCCGCCTCTATGCCACCGGCGGCAACGGCGCGATCTATTACGGCCTTGGCGTCACCGAACACAGCCAAGGCTCGACCATGGTGATGGCGATGGCCAATCTCGCCATGCTGACCGGCAATGTCGGGCGCAACGGCGTCGGCGTCAATCCGCTGCGCGGCCAGAACAACGTGCAGGGCGCCTGCGACATGGGTTCCTTTCCGCACGAATTCTCCGGCTACCGCCACGTCTCCGACAATGCGGTGCGCGAGATGTTCGAGAAGGTGTGGAACGCCGCCCTCGACGCCGAGCCGGGTTTGCGCATCACCAACATGCTGGATGCCGCCGTCGAAGGCAGCTTCAAGGGCATCTTCATCCAGGGCGAAGACATCGCGCAATCGGATCCCAACACCAAGCATGTGATCGCGGGCCTCGGGAACATGGACTGCGTCGTGGTGCAGGACCTGTTCCTCAACGAGACCGCCGCCTTCGCCCATGTGTTCCTGCCCGGCACCTCATTCCTCGAGAAGGATGGCACTTTCACCAATGCCGAGCGCCGCATCAACCGGGTGCGCCAGGTCAAGGCACCCCTGCAGGGTAAGCACGAATGGCAGACGGCGTGCGAACTGGCCACCGCCATGGGCTATGCGATGAGCTATAATTCGACGTCCGAGATCATGGACGAGATCGCGGTGGTGACGCCGACCTTCGCCGGCGTCTCCTTCGACAAGCTCGACCGGCTGGGCTCGGTGCAGTGGCCGTGCAACGACAAGGCGCCCGACGGCACGCCGCTCATGCATGTGGGCGGCTTCGTGCGGGGCAAGGGCCGCTTCATGATCACCGAGTTCGTGCCGACCCCGGAGCGCACCAACCGCTCCTTCCCGCTGATCCTGACCACCGGGCGCATCCTGTCGCAGTACAATGTCGGGGCGCAGACGCGGCGCACCGCCAATGTCGCCTGGCACAAGGAGGATGTGCTGGAAATCCATCCGCACGACGCCGAGCTGCGCGGCATCCGCGACGGGCAGACGGTATCGCTCGCCAGCCGCGTCGGCGCCACGACGCTCCGTGCACGGATCACCGACCGGATGCCGCAGGGCGTGGTCTATACCACTTTCCATCATCCGGTGACCGGTGCTAACGTCGTCACCACGGAATATTCCGACTGGGCGACGAATTGCCCCGAATACAAGGTGACGGCGGTGCAGGTCGTTCTCTCCAACCGGCAATCGGACTGGCAGAAGGAGTGGGAGGAGCGCGAGGAAGAGAACAAGCGCATCGCCCCGCTGGTGGCGGCCGAGTGAGGGTTCGGAAAGTCATATCCAAGTCACGTCATCCCGGCGAAAGCCGGGACCCATCTCTCCGCGCCAAGGCTCCTGCCGCTCATCACGCCGCGCCTTGGATCCCGGCTCCCGCCGAGATGACGGATATCGAGAGGACATCGCGTCCCGTCACCGGCGCGCTGCATAGTCTGGGCGGGTCGAACCGCGTCACCTGGCAGGTGCCCGAGGAAGTGCCCATCGCGATTCTCTTCAACTCGGAAAACTACGCCGTGATGATGGGAACGCCCGCCGATCTCGAGGACTTCGCCACGGGCTTCGCGCTCGCCGAGGGCATCGTTGCCGCCGCCTCCGATATCCGAGCCATCCTGACGCTGACCACCGAACGGGGTCTGGCGGTCGATCTGTCGGTCGACGAGGCAAGACTCAACCGGTCGCGCATGGCCAAGCGCAGCCTGGAAGGCCGCGTCGGCTGCGGGCTTTGCGGCATCGAGGACATCAAGGACGCAATCCGCATGCCGGAGCACCGGGTTCCCGATGTACCACTGCTGCCCGAGGCGGTGGCCCGCGCCTATCTGGCGCTGCCGGCGCATCAGCCGATGAACGCCGTCAACCGCACGGTGCATGCCGCCGCCTGGTGCTCGATGGACGGAACGATCCTCCTGTCGCGCGAGGATGTCGGCCGCCACAATGCGCTCGACAAGCTGATCGGCGCGCTGGCCCGCGCGGGCGCCGATCTGGCCCAAGGCTTCGCGCTGATGTCGAGCCGCTGCAGCTTCGAACTGGTTCAGAAATGCGCCATCGCCGGCATCGGCGCGCTGGCCACGGTCTCCGCCCCGACCGCACTCGCCCTGTCACTCGCCAAGCAGGCGCAACTCAAGCTCGCCGCGCTTGCCCAGAGCGGCGTCATGATTTTCGACGAGGAATGAACATGGAAACCCGCGACATGGTCCGCATGGCCAACCAGATCGCCGCCTTCTTCAAGGGCTACGGCCACGACGAGGCGGTGAAGGAGACGGCCCACCACATCAACGCCTTCTGGGAATCGCGCATGCGCAGGCAGCTGTTCGCCTATCTCGACAAGGGTGGCGAGGGCCTCGATCCGCTGGTGAAGGAAGCGGCGGCGAAAATCGGACGGCCGGCATCGGAAGCGGCCTGATTACTGCGCGCCTTCCATCCGCTGCATCAGATCGCGCATCTGCTCGGCCATCTTGAGGGCCTGTTCGACCTGGGCCATGCCGAACTGGTCGCCCGATTTGCGGAATTCGGCGAGCGCCAGATTGAAGGCTTCGATGCTCTTGTCGAAGTCGCCCTGGCCCTTGCGGCGGGTGGCCAGCAGAATATGGGCGACGCCGATGTTCTTCTGGGTCTGGGCCCAGGTGGCCGGATTCTTGTCGCGGGAGAATTCATCGAGTACATCGCGATAGGCGGCAAGCGCCGCTTCCAGCGATTCGGTTCCCGTCTCCAGCATGCCGATCGATTGCAGCGTCACGCCGAGATTGCTGGTGACGGTGGCCCAGTCGTTGGGAAAGCGGTCGCGCGGATATTCCCGGCGCGCCGCCGCCAGCGCCGCCGCCGCCTCATTGAGAATGGCCGCGTCGTTCTTCATGGAACCAAGCCGCGACAGGGCGCCGCCGAGATTGGTCTGGGATTCGGCCCAGTCGAGGGGCACGTGTTCGCGCCGCCGTTCCTCCAGCGCCGCGCGGAAGGTGAGGACGGCCTCTTCCAGGAGTTTCGCATCGTTTCTGCGCTCGCCCAGCGTCTGCAGGGCGGTGCCGAGATTGTTGGTGAAGATCGCCCATTGCAGCGGCACGCGCCCGCGGGTTGCTTCCTCGAGTGCCGCACGATAGGCGGCAATCGCCGCCTCGATCGAGGCGGTACCGGTCTCGCGCTCGCCGAGACCGAGAAGCGCGTTGCCGAGATTGCTCTGGGTCGCCGCCCAATCCATCGGCAGGCGCTCGCGGGTGAATTCGCCGAGCGCCGCGCCATAGGCGGCAATGGCCTTCTGCAATGACGCCGTGCCGCTCTCGCGGCTGCCGAGGACACGCAGCGCGCCGCCGAGATTGTTGTTGAGCCGCGCCCAGGTCATCGGCTGGGTCTCGCGGGCGACCGCCGTCAGCGCCTGCTCATAGGCCTTGACCGCCAGATGCAGGTCCGCGGTTCCACTCTTGCGCTTGCCGATTTCGGTCAGCACGTTGCCGATGTTGTTCTGGGTCTCGGCCCAGGCCACGGGGGCCGCCTCGCGGGTTCGAACCTCGAGAGCGGCACGGAAGGCATTGCGTGCTTCCTGCAAGCGGGCCGTGCCGGATTCGCGTTCGCCGAGCGCCAGGAGCGCGGCACCGAGATTGTTCTCCGCCTGGGCCCAGTCGAGCGCCACGCGCTCGCGGGTCAATTCGGAAAGCGCCTCGCGATAGGTGGCGGCCGCCTTTTCCAATGCCGCGGGGTCGGCCTGCGACTGGCCGAGAATGAGAAATGTATTGGCGAGATTGTTCTCGGCCTTGGCCCATTGCACCGGCTGCTCGGCGCGAGGTGCTAGCGCCAGTGCCGCCTCATAGGCGGCGATGGCGCCGGTCAGGGATGCCTTGTCGCCCTTCTGCTCGCCATGGGTCTGCAGCGCGTCGGCCTCATAGGTCTTGTATTTGGCGGCAAGCACTTTGTCGGCGTCCTTCACCCAGTCGAAGGCCGACGCATAATCGCGCGCCGCCGCCAGATGATCGAAGTCGAGTTCCGCCGTCTCCGCGCTCTTGACCAGCAGCGCGGCATTGGCGGTGCGCTTGGCCTTCACCTGGGCCTCGACATCCTCGATGGTGGCGCGGCTCGCCTCGACGCGCTGCTTGGCCTCGTCGAGAAAGCCGCGCGCCGTCTTCAGCGCCCCTTCGGCGACCGCCCGGTCGGCGGCGGCGGCGAGGCGGGCGATCTCCGGATCGTCGGAAGCCAACGCCTGGCGTTCGGCCATGATCGATTTCAGCTTGGCGGCCTGGGCTTTGAGAACCTTGTCGAGGCTTTCCGGGTCCTTCGGCAGGTCCTCCTCGCCCATGGCGCGCAGCACGCCATAGAGCGTGTCGAGGGGGACGCCACCCGACTTGGCGATGGTCTCGACGCGCTTGCGCTCGCTGCCGGGCAGGCCTGAAATGGTAAGCAGCAATTTGCGGCGCTCGCCGGTGATGAGTGCGTCATCGCCCTTGGCTTCCTCGATCGGTGCCCCGAAGTACAATTGCTTGCGCAGACTCTCATTGACCCAGGGCCGCTGCTGGGTTTTCGTCTTGAGATAGACTTCCTCGGTCACCATGCGCATGACGAGGCCGAATTCCTCGCCCTGCAGGGCCGAGAGATGCCTGAGGATTGCCGCCGCATAGGGGCTGTTCGATCCCTTGTCGCCGTCCAGGGCGGGCTGTCCCGGTTCGGCGGCAAAGCCGATGACGGTGCCGAGACTCTCGTTGGCTTCGCCGGCCACGGGTGCGAAGCCGCGTGGCACTCCGAGTCCGCCCGTACTCATCGGCAGCGCCGCGCCGCCTTTTTTCGCCACCGCTCCCGGCGGAAACGGATTGGAGCGGCAGGCATCGATGAACAGGATGGTGACTGGGACGGTCGCCTTGAGCGTATCGAGAATGCCCGACAGCGGCACCAGCCGCTCGCCCACGTCGTCGAGCGATTCGAGATCGGCATCGATGGGCACCAGCCAGTTTTCGCCGCCCGCCTCGATGCCATGGCCCGAGTAATAGACCACCGCCACATCGGCCTCCCCGGCATCCTCGGCAAAGCGCTCGAGATCGCGGGCGAGCTTCTTGGCGTCGCGGTCGGTGACCCCGGTCACCTCGAAACCCAAGTCTTCGAGCAGTTTCTCGATGGCGCGGGCATCGTTGGCGGGATTGGCAAGGGGAGTTATGTGCTCATAATTCGACTGGCCGATGACCAGCGCCACGCCTTTCAGCGCCTTTTCCTGTGCCTGTGCCGGGCACATGAGCGCAAACAGCAACAGAGTGGCGGCGAGAACGGACCTCATCCTGGCATCCGGCGGCGGGCTTTCGGCAGATTCCAGATGTGATCGACGAGATCGTCAACAGTAAGGCCGTCCTCGGAATAGGCCTCCGCGGCGACCGAGATGCCCGCCTCGCGCACGGTCTCGGGGCGGCCGGAGACCAGTGGATGCCACCAGGCCAAGGGCTTGCCCTCGTCGAGCAGGCGATAGGCGCAGGTCCTGGGCAGCCATCCCAAAGAGCCGACGTTTTCCGGCGTCAGGGTGACGCAGTCGGGCACCCGCGCCGCCCGGTTGACATAGCCGGTGCAGCGGCAGGTGCCGAGATCGAGCAGCTTGCAGGCCGCCCTGGTGTAAAGGAACTTGCCGGTATCCTCATCCTCGAGCTTGTTGAGACAGCAGCGGCCGCAGCCGTCGCACAGGGATTCCCATTCCGTGCGGGTCATCTCGGCAAGCGTCTTGGTTTTCCAGAATGGGGGATCGCCCGGCATGGCTAACGCAAGAAAGGGGAGAGCCGGGGCAATGTCAACAGGCGGTCCGTGGCCATTGGCCCGCCGTGCGGCTCCGGCTGGTAAAGCTCCGGCAATTCACTATAATTTGACTTAGATGCGAGACATCGCCGGCGCCCTCGGGTCCGGCGCGATTTCGTCATATTCTATATATAGATGCCTGCGCAGCATATTTCCGGTTGAAACGCGTGTCAAAACTGCCGACCCGAAATCCGGTCTACCGCTTCTTCTGGAAGTTCGATTCGCTCGTCAGCTCGAGCCTGTTCGAAGCCTGGGATGCCTTGAAGCGTGGCGGCTCGGCCTATTCCTCCTTTCTGCACCGCTTCCGCATCAGCGGGTTCAAACGGGTGGCGATCGATCTTATCGACGACGGCGCCACTTTCGGCACGGTCGTGGCCTTCGGCCTTCTCGCCTATGCGCTGCCACCGTTCTCGGGCACCGGCGATGTCTGGAACAAGGGCCGCGAATATGCGGTGACCTTCACCGACGTGAACGGCGAGATCATCGGCCGCCGCGGCATCCGCCAGGACGATGCCATTCCGCTGGAAGACATTCCGCCGCAAGTGATCAAGGCGGTGCTGGCCACCGAGGATGCCCGCTTCTTCGATCATTTCGGCGTCGATGTGATCGGCACCATGCGTGCCGTCATCCAGAATGCCCGCGCCAACGATGTGGTCCAGGGCGGTTCGTCGCTCACCCAGCAGGTGGCCAAGAACCTGTTCCTGTCGCCGGAGCGCACCATCCGCCGCAAGGTGCACGAGGCCTTCCTGTCGCTGTGGATCGAGGCACGGCTCAGCAAGGCGGAAATCCTCAAGCTCTATCTCGACCGTTCCTATCTCGGCGGCGGCAATTACGGCGTCGAGGCGGCGGCCCAGTATTATTTCGGCAAGTCGATCCGCGACGTGAACCTGTCCGAGGCGGCGATGCTGGCGGGCCTGTTCAAGGCGCCCTCGAAATATGCTCCGCATGCCAATCCGGAAGCGGCGCGGGCGCGCGCCAATGTGGTGCTCTACCGCATGCTCGATACGGGCTTCATCACCCAGGGCGAACTGCTGCAGGCGCGGCGCGAACCCGCCGTGTTCGTGCCGCAGAACAATCCCAACAGCCCCGACTGGTTCCTCGACTGGGCCTACAGGGATACGATCGCGCTGCTCGAGGCGCAGCACATCGGCGGCGACTTCGTCATCGAGGTGAAGACCACCATCGACATGAAGCTGCAGACGGCGGCGCAGCAGATCGTCAACGAGACAATCGATACCGAAGGGCCGCAGTATCACATAACCCAGGGAGCGGCCGTCACCATGGCGCCCGACGGCGCCATCAAGGCGATCGTCGGCGGCCGCGATTACGAGAACAGCCAGTTCAACCGGGCGACCGACGCCGAGCGGCAGCCGGGCTCGGCATTCAAGCCCTTCGTTTATCTGGCGGCACTGCTCAACGGCTACAAGCCGGACGATATCGTGGTCGATGGGCCGGTCTCGGTGGGCGGCTGGGCGCCGCGCAACTATTCCAGCGGTTATGCCGGCCGCACCACGCTGATGAATGCGCTGGCGCATTCCTACAATTCGGTGCCGGTCCGCCTGATGATCGACATCGGCCGGCCGTCGATCATCGATACGGCGCACAAGGTGGGCATCAAGGGCGAGCTCGAAACCTGGCCGCCCATGGTGCTGGGCACCAGCGCGCTGACGCTCCTCGATCTCACCACCGGTTATGCGACCTTCGCCGCGAACGGCAAGCTGGCGCGGCCCTATACGATCCTCGAGATGCGCCGCGCCAATGGCGATGTGATCTACAGTCGTGACGTGAACGGCGACGGGCCCGCGCCCCAGGTCGTGCCGGAAGAGACGATCGCCGATCTCAATTCCATGCTCAAGGCGGTGGTGAAGAGCGGCACCGGCCGGCGCGCCGATCTCGGCTTTGCGCCGCAGGGTGGCAAGACCGGAACCAACCAGAGCTACCGTGACGCCTGGTACATCGGTTTTACCGCCCACAATGTCACCGGCGTCTGGGTCGGCAACGACGATTTCACGGAAATGAACCGGGTGACCGGCGGGCTGATACCCGCGCCGGTGTGGAAGAGGATCATGCTGGTGGCGGAGGCGGGCCAGAAGCCCGAAGGCCTGGCCGGCATTCCGTTCGACGACAGCTATATGCAGGCGGCCGCGGCGGCCGAACAGGAACTCAAGCCGGCCGCCGATGAAACCGCGTCCATCGCCGTCGAAGGCGCGCTGCCCGATCCAGGCCAGGACGGGGTGACACTGGTCCTCAACGATATGTTCAGCCTGTTCAATGACGAGACCGCGGCGAATAAATCCAAGCCGCGCGCGGCCGGCCAGCAATCCTTGATCCTGCCCAAGGCCAATACCGGAGACGAAGAGAGCAAGTCGTTCCTCGAAGAACTCTTCGGCTCTTCGGACAAGGGCGACAAATCGCGCAAGAAGAAAAAGAAAAAGCCGCTGTTCAGTTTCTGATGGGCGAGCGGCTGGAATCAAAGTGCATGGTGTTCCCTTCCCCACGTGGACATGGAGGATTGCGGACAGGCCGATTCGACAGGTAAGCTGGCGGTTCAAGATCATAAGATGCGGAAAATCCTCGGCGGCATGTTCTATCTGCTTCTCGGTGCGCTTGGCGGCTATATCAGCGCCACGGCGGCGATCGGCAGTTTCGGCGCCTCGCCTGCCGGTGTGGGCGGCCAGTGGCGGCATTGGGACATTGCGCCTGCCTCGGCAGCTCACCCTTATGCGGTTGCCAACTACCTGCTGGCGGGCCGGTTTCCACCGCCATCCGGACAGATCATGGAATTCGTGACAGATCGCGACAAGGCCGGCAATGCGATCGACGGCGATTGCGTTTACAGCGTTGCCGGCAAACCGGCTGCGGCGCGCTGGTGGAGCATCGCCATCCCGGAAACGGGGGCGGCGGCCAATCCGGTGGTCACCGCCGAAACAGCGGTCATAGATGCCAACGGCCTGCTGACGGTGACGATTTCGCGCCATCCGGTCCCCGGCAATTGGCTCAGGCCCGCATTGGGTAAGAACTACAGCCTGATCTATGCCGTTACGGAGTCCGAGACGGCCTCCGAGGCGGCCGCTCCGCCGCCCTTCACCATCAGCCGGACGGAGTGCTGATCGTGGCGCGGCTCTACTGGATCATCACCGCCGCGGTGCTCGCCGTCGCCGTTCACGCCGCCTACATGCTGCTGGCGCCGGCCCGTGCCTTCGAGAGGAATGTGGAACGGATCGCGGGTGAAGCGGGACGCAATGCGTTTTTCGTGATTCCGCCGGATGAACAGAACCGTCTGTTCCCGGCCTTTCCGTCTTCGGATCTGTTCGGCGCCTGCGCCTTCGACGTCTCGGCGGCAAAGGTGGCGCTCGCCGCGCAGTTGCCGAAGGCCATGTGGACGCTCACCGTCTACTCCGGCGCGGGCGACGTCATCTATGTGCTGAACGACCGGCAATCGGGTGTCGACAGTTTCACCGTCACCTTGTCGCTGGCGCCGAGCCTCATCGAGATGCTGCAACAGGCCGGCAGCGAAGATGCGGGCGGCACGACCGGCTGGGATGTTCAAACGGCCAAACCCAAAGGTATCGCGGTGTTGTGGGTTTCCATCGCCGAACCGGAACTGCGCCCGGCATGGGAAGCGATCCTGCGCCAGAGTTCGTGCAAGACGGTTGCGTCCTGAGAAATGCGTTCAGGCCGGATCGGCCTCGGCCTGCTGCGCGGTCGGCGAGGAACGCTTGCGGCGCGGCACGATGCGGTCGGCAAGACTGAATTCGCGCCGCTCGATCCTGACACCGGGAAAGATCACGACCTGAGCCTGCGATTGAAGCCTGCCACTGTCGACCGGCATTACCCGATCCGCGGGAAACTCGACGACCGTGCCCATTGTCTCCGCCCTCGTTTTCCGGACCCGCATGTTTTCGCGTTCCGGGCGATGCGACAGATTTAAGGCCACTTCGGGTTAACAAATGACTAAATGTCTGCGCCAATCCGGTCAGACCGTTGCCGCCAATCCGGCGGTGCCGCGACGGTCTTCGACTTCGACGATCCAGATGTCGGGATCGGCGGCCTGCCGCCGTGCCAGGAGCTTGACGACTGCCTCGGATGGCGCGGGACATGCGATCTCCTCGATCCAGCGCCGCTCGCCCTCCGCATCGTAGGCGGGTCCGGGGGCGGGGCCGAACAAATGCAGGGTTCCATCGCGATGATCGACGATCACGTAGACCGCACCAGCTTCCGGCGCACCTTTCCTGACGACGGCACCATAGATGCCTTGCGTCTGGCAGCGGCGCAGAAACGCACTCACCCAGATTTCGGATTTCAATCGCATGGGCGGACCCGGTTATTGCCCGGCCACAATCTCCGACTGGCCACTCAGCTTTTCAAGCTCGGAAAGAAGCGCGGCACCGATCTCGCCGGTCCCGGGAAGGCCGCGGTCGCGCTCGAAGCGCTTGATCGCATCGCGGGTCTGCACGGTCAGCTCGCCGTCGATGGGGCCCGGCTCATAGGCAAGTTCGGCCAAACCGGTCTGGACGCGGCGAATACGGGCCTTTTCCTCGCCATCGGTGCCGGATGCGGTGCTGCCGGTGAACAGTGAAGCCTCGGCCACCTCGCGAGTGAAACGGATATGCTCGGCAAGCCCGGCCGATGGCGTGCCGTCCACGGCAAGTCCGGTGGCATTTTGATAGGTTTCGATCGCCTGACGGGTGCGACGGCCCGCGACACCGTCGACCAGGCCCTTGTAATAGCCGGCAGCCAGAAGTTCGCGCTGCACGGCTTCGACGACCGGATCGTATTTCAGGCGGACGGTATTGCGATCGTCCTTCGCCGCATCGACGACGATGCGTGTCGTTGCGTTGGCGGGAGCCTCAATCCCGGCCGCGGCCACGCGGCGCGGGCCGCCGTTCTGCGCAAATACCGCATTGTAAAGAACCGCGGTGCCGATGACGGCCATGGCGGAGAGCGCAAACAGCGCGGCAAGTCCCGGCCCGCGCCCGTCCTCGTCCAGCACGTCACGCACTACGCTTTCAGACTCACCGATGTCCCGTTGTCCACGCACGGCGTACGCATACTCCCATGGGCCAAATTGCAGCGGGGCCGGTTAACGGCTTCTTTCCGCTCTTGGCATTCTCCGCGGCGGCCGGGCAGCAACATGGCGGAATTTGGTTAATCGCATGTTGAACGAAAGACTAAAATTTTAGGCAAATCAGATTCGAATTCGGGATGTATTCGATTTAATTGCCCGTTCACCGCTTTAAGTGAACGAAACGTCTTCCCTGTATGTAGAAAAGACTGAAAAAAGGTGCGGGGATGCGTCTCTTTCGAACAATCTTGCTCTTGACGGGGATCGCGGTCCTGATGCCGTCGCCTCCGGAGAATGAAAATTCCAGCGCCGTCGTGCCGGCAAGCAATGCCGCGAAGACCGCGGGCCTGGTGACGGCCGCTTCGCAGGCGGTGTCCGATGTCGCGTCCTTCTGCAACCGCCAGCCGGGCGTGTGCCAGACCGCCGGGTATGTGGCGGCCAAGATCGAGGCCAAGGCCAAATATAGCGTCAAGCTCCTCTATGAATGGGCCAGCGAAGCCAATGGCGAGCCGGCCGTATCGCCCTATGCCGATCGGGTCGATGCCGCCGACCCGATCGAGACCGGATCGACGCTGGCCGCCGCCGCGCCGAGCGGACAATCGCGGTCGACACTGACGGTCGAGGATCTGCTGGCGGAATGGCGTGGACCGCCGCCGCCGGAGAAAGGTTGAGATCGCCCGCGCCACGGCCTATCTCTGCGATGAGATAGGAGGACGGGACTTGAGCCTGGCGGAATTCGAAAATCTAAAGTCGGACTTCGCGCTTCTCGACGATTGGGAAGACCGCTATCGGCATGTCATCGAACTGGGCAAACAATTGCCGGCGCTCGCCGAGGCCGACCGTGCTCCCGCCAACAAGGTGCGCGGCTGCGCCAGCCAGGTGTGGATCGTTTCCAGAACCGCCGAGACGGCCAAGGGGCCGGTTCTTTGCTTTGCCGGAGACAGCGATGCCCTGATCGTCAAAGGTCTCATCGCCATCGTGTTCATGATCTTCTCGGGCGCGCCCGCCGCCGCCATCCTCGCCACCGACGCCGGCATGCTTCTCAACGATCTCGGCCTCAAGGGCCACCTGACGGCGCAACGCTCCAACGGGCTTGCCGCGATGGTCGAGCGCATCAAGTCCGATGCGCGGCAGGCGCTTCAGGACACGTCCGCCGCTGCAATCGCCGGCCGGTAATCCTCCTTCGCCCAATGCAGGGCGGCATGCCGCCTGCCGCCGTCCCCGCCCTTCAGCAAGCCATAATGGCGGGCAAGGCCGGTGAGCGCCAGCGCCAGCACGGCCTTGCCGCTGCGCTGCGGCAGGTTGAGCAGGCGCTCGGCCTGTTCGATGCCGGCGGCGAGGCAGCAGACCTCGACCAGGATGCCGGACAGTTCCGGCCCGACCGCTTGCAGCGCCCGGCTGACATTTTGACGCGCCGCGAGGGCATTGTCGGTCAACGCGGCAATGCGGTTGTCGCTGATGGAGCTGCCGCCGGCGCCCGAATCGATCGGCAATTCCCAGGACGACGTGATGCGCCGTTCCATCCGGGCCCGCTCATAGTCGGCCCGTAGTTTTTCACCGGCCATGAATTGTTCGTCGCCGATGAGCGGACATCCCCTGCCATCCTTGCGGCTGCGCAGCCAGGCGAGCGGGTTTTCCGTGCGGTTTATCGCCGGTGCCGAAGGTGCGGCACCGGGATCGACCAGCATGTGGGCTGGGCGAAGGTCTTGCCCGCCACCGGTTGCCGCCGTGAGCATCAGCCCGCCGCCGGGCCGCCCCGCGAGCAGCCCCCTGGCCAGCATCGCCGTCACCAGCCGGTCCTCCGCCGTCTCGACGGCGCGGCGGAAATCGTTCTTGCGGCTGTAGACCGACCAGATGTCTCCGGTCTTAAGGACATAGCCGCCACTCAGGCTGAGGCGGCGGATAAGTTGGCGGCTTTCACGGAGGAAGACGTTTTCAGGCAGGGATGAATGCATGGCTTGCTCTCCTTGTCGGAGACTGCCTAGCAAATATTCCTACAGGAATCAATACCTCTAATAAATTTTCTTTCCGCTCAGGTGGCAATGGCCTGCGTCTGCCCCTCCTCGACGGAAGATTGGAAATGATCGAGGCACAGGATCATGCCAACCCGGCCGGAGGTATTGAGGCCGAGCGGCAGCTTGAGCCAGTATTGCACCAGATGTTCCTTGTGCAGGCGGGGCCCACGCACCACGCCTTGGGCCGGCTTCCCCTCTTCGACGATGCGGCGGTAGGCGGTCAGCCAGTAATCGTGCTTGTCGCCCCAATCGAGATCTTCGATGTGGAGGCCGGTGATCTCGCGGTCATAGATGTCGCGGAGCCGTGTGCCGGCCAGGCGGATGCGGCAACGCTTATCGTCGCGGCCCACCTCAATGAGGCTGATGAAGGGCAGAAGGCGCGGAATATGGGCGGGACTGATGTCGCGGCGTTCCGGCATCGGCCGGCCCGACGCCTTTTCCAGCCAGTAATCGTAGAGTTGCCGCTGCTCGGGCACCACGAGCTGCGCCCTGAAAGCGATGTTTGCCGATCCACCGATCACGTCCGCCCCGCCGTCTCCGCGAATCGCCGTTGCGATCCGCCTTCGCCATTTATGAATCGGCCCTCGCCGATCCGCAAGAGTCGGCAGCAGAGAAATAAGCGATCGCGATCTAGCGGCCGCGGCGCTGGCCAAGCCCCATGCGCTTGGCGAGGTTTGAGCGGGCCTTGGCATAATTGGGAGCAACCATCGGATAGTCGGCCGGGAGATTCCACTTCTCGCGATATTGTTCGGGCGAGAGATCGTAGTGGGTGCGCAGATGCCGCTTCAGCGACTTGAATTTCTTGCCGTCCTCCAGGCAGATGATGTGATCCGGCGTCACCGACTTGCGCACCGTCACCGCGGGCTTCAGTTCCGAGGCCTCTTCGCGCGGCGCTTGTCCGGAGATGGCGGCCGCCAAGGCGCGATGCACCTCGCCGATCAGCCGCGGCAAGTCCGGCTGCGGTACCTGATTGTTGGACACATAGGCGGCGACGATTTGCGCGGCGAGACTTGCCAGATTGTCGGTCTTTTCCATCGGTCACTCCCGGGCGCACGAATCGCCGCGCCAATATGCGCGTGTCCCGAATATTGAATATGGTATTGCCAGCAAAGCAACAAGTCGAATTGCCCAGCGCCGCGCGAAATACTTGGGAATACTCAGTTGTGTGGCGCGTAGGGGCCGGATTTCTGGGCGTACCAATCCCAATAGGTCAGAAGGATGCGCGCTTTGTTGAAGGAGAGCGTATCGAAGATGCTCTGGAGCTCCTCGGTGTGGCGATCCTCTCTGAGGAGGCCGCAGTCCGGCTGTTTCAGGCGGCTGAGCGTCACGGCCAGCCGGCCGCGCGGATAGCCGAGCGCCTTGAAGAGCACGGCAAGGGGCTCGCCGTCGGCATCGGAGAGAATGCGCTCGGCGTTTTCCTTGCAGATGCCGCCGATTTCGGCCAGCCGTTCGGCGGCTTCTTCCAGCTTGCCCCCGACGGCGAGATCGATCGCCATTTCGACCAGTTCCTTGTCGGGGAATTGCGTTTCGGATTCCTCCGGCAGCGTCGAACCGTCGTCCCGCATGGCCAGCGTGATCTTGAGAATCTTGTTGAGATTCTCCGAGTCGGTCAGGAAGCGCGAGAAGATGAAGCGCCGCAGCTCGGGTGGGACCAGCCAGAACAGTTCGAAGGCCACGGGGGCCGGCAGGTCGGCGCGGGTGGTGAGCGGCGCGAGCAGGCCGTGGTGATGCTCGGCGTGTTCGGCCAGGCGGTAATAGGCATCGTGCGACAGCGATGCGCCAGGATTGCGGGCCAGCGTCAGCAGAACCGAGGGATCGCCCTGGGCGATCAGCTTGTCGGTCAAGGCCGGCGAGAGGCTACGCCGCCTCGCGATCATGCGCAGCTTCGCCGGATCGCCGTCGGATGCGGCATTCATCAGATCCTGGTCGGTGATGTGCATGCAGCGCTCGAGCAGCGGCGCCGCCACCTCGGCGCGCGGGTCGCGGATCAGCTTGGCCACGAGCAGTTGCGGCGGATCATCCATCATCGCCAGGCGCTCGACCACCGACACCAATGTCTTGGTCGGGATGCGCGGCATCAGACGCAAGAGCGTGTCGGCGGCGAGGGCCCGCTCCTGCGGCAAGACCGACCCGCCCGACGACATCATGTCGAGCAGCGACCGCGCCAGTTCGCCCGCATCCTCGTAGTTCTCCGCGGCCGGAGCCTGCCTGGCCGCGAACGCCACCTCGGTCCTTGCGGGCTCGGCAAACACGTCCGGCGGGATCGCCTCCTTCTTCGGCGGCTTGCCGCGCCTCGGCTTGGCGGCCACGACCTCCCTCAGGCTTGAGGGCATCGCCTCGGCGGCCCGTCCCTCGGGCGGTTCTTGTGACAGCTCCCCCGGCAGTGCCAGCTCTTCCGCCGCAGGCTCGGGCGGCCGGGCGACGCCGAAGCTTGCCTGCCGCCACGGCCGGCCAAGCTGGGCAGGCAGGGGTGCCTCCGGAGCTACGGCCGGCTCCGGCGCTTGCGTGGTTTCCGCCTCGGCGGCGATGTTTTGTTCCTCAAGCATCGCCGCCACCTCCTCGAGATAGGCGGCCCGGTCGCTGTCCGAGGGTTTGGCAAATACATCCCGGAAAGTATTCTTGAAGATCGTGTCGACGACGCGCTCGGCAAAAGGTTGCGTGATCTCGAAGGGATCGGCAATTGCCGCGAGCTGCGGCTCCACCGGCGCGGGAGCGGCGTAGGCGACTTCGGCCGGGCGGATATGGACCGATTGCTCCGGCACGGCAGCCGCCTCGGCCGCCACCATAGGTTGTTGCAGAAGCGCAGCCAGGGACGACTCGGGGGGCGGCGCCTCGGCTTCGGTTTGAACCGGCGGCGGCGGATCCGGCAAAATTCCGAAGACAGGTTCTTCTTCCGGAAGAGCTGGAACCGATGTTTCAGGCTCGGGCTGAGCCGTCACGGAGGTGAAAGCCGGCAGGTCCTCGCTCACGTGGGCAAGCGGCATCTCCGGTTCGCCCGGCGGCAACCGTTCCGGCGCGGGCTCGAGGACTTGAACCTCGTCCATCGCGACGGATTCGGACAAGTCGACTTGCACGATTTCCGTGTCGGTCACCGGCCCGAGCGGCTGGAAAGCGGGAAGCTCAAAATCCGGCGGAGGCGGCCGGGCCGCGTCATTCACCGGCGGTGGCGCAAAGGCCAGTGGCGGCGGTTCCTCGAAAACCGGTTCGGGCGGAGACGGAGAATAGGATACCGCCTCTAGCGGCGCGGGCTCCGGTGCCAGGGCCGGCAGATATTCCGGCTGGATATCCGGGACGGCAAATCCGGCGAGCGCTGCGACCGGCTCCGGCATCTTGCCGAGCCTGTTCGTAAGCATGCGGAAGGAATCCGCCGTAATACGGCGGTTCGGGGCTGGCGTAGCCATGCCTTCGCCGCGATGCCGCGCCGGCAACCCGGCCGCGGCCGGATTATCCCCCGCCTCCGCGGTCTGCTTGAACATGACGTCCTGCAAACTTCTCCTCCAACCTTGGCAGAAAAGACCGGCAACGCTGTAAAGTTGCTTAAATTGCACGGATTTAGGATCGAGATAATTTGTTCAGATGCGGTTATGGTTAATAGTCGGTAAAACGCACACGCAAGCGTGAGGCGGCAAAGGCTTCACTTTGGCGCCTCAAGGCCCCATGTTGGCGCCACTGCAAGAGAGAAGCGGCAAGATGACAACCAAGATCACCAAGACCGAAGCCGAGTGGCGGGCCGAGCTTTCGCCCGAAGCCTATCGGGTCACCCGCGAACACGGCACCGAGCGGGCCTTCACCAGCCCGCGCAACGGCGAAAAGCGCAAAGGCATGTTCACTTGCGTGTCTTGCGGCAAGCCGCTTTTCGCCTCGACGACAAAATTCGATTCCGGCACGGGCTGGCCGAGTTTTTTCGCCCCGGTTTCGGCCGGGGCGGTCGGCGAGCAGGAGGACCGCTCCTGGTTCATGCGGCGCACGGAAGTGCACTGCGCGGACTGCGATGCCCATCTCGGCCATCTCTTCCCCGACGGCCCCAAGCCCTCGGGCCTGCGCTACTGCATCAACGGATGCGCCCTCGACTTCAAACCGGACGAAGCCTGACAGATGACGATTATGAACTTGAAGCCGCCGCGGGCGGAGAAGCGGCCGCGCGCCGAAACCTGGCACGGTCATGAAAAGCGCGACGATTATCACTGGCTGAAGGCCGCCAACTGGCAGGAGGTGATGCACGATCCGTCGCTCCTGCCATCCGATATTCGCGCCTATCTCGAAGCGGAGAACGCTTATCATGAGACGGTGCTCGCGGACACGGCCGGCCTGCAGGAGACGCTGTTCGCCGAGATGAAGGGCCGCATCCAGGAAGACGAACCATCCGTTCCCGCCCCCGACGGCCCCCTTGCCCATTTTTCCTCCCAATTGACCGGCCGCCACCCACCCCCCCACCGCCCCCCCCTCCCGCACATGTCGGGGGCCGAACACCTGCTGCTCGACGGCAATGAGCTGGGCCGGGCCCGCGACTATTTCCGCTTCGGCGGCGTGGCGATCTCGCCCGATCACCGGCTTGCGGGCTGGTCCTTCGACGGCAACGGGTCGGAATTCTACGAATTACGGGTGCGCGATCTCGGCGCGGGCCGCGACCTGGAAGACGTGCTGCAAAATACGGCGGGCGGTGCCGTATGGGCGGCGGACGGGAAAAGCTTCTTCTACACGCTGCAGGACGACAATCATCGGCCGCTCAAGACCTATCGTCATATTCTCGGCGAGGCGCAATCGGCGGACATTCCCGTCCACGAGGAAAACGACACCGGCATGTTTACCGGCGTGGGCAAGACCAATTCCAAGCGTTTCATCGTCATCGATATCCACGACCACGATACGTCCGAGAACTGGATCGTCGATGCCGACAAGCCGGGCGAGGCACCGAGGCTTGTGTCGCCGCGGGTGCGGGGCGTCGAGTACGAAATCGAGCACTGGAACGACCAGTTCATCATCAAGACCAATCTCGGCGACGCCGAAGACTACAAGATCGTCACCGCACCGCTGGCCGATCCGAGCCCGATCAATTGGCGCGATCTGGTGCCGCACCGGCCGGGCTGCTTCATCATCGGCCTTATCGTACTGAAGGACTGGCTGGTCCGTCTCGAACGCGAGAATGCCCTGCCGCGCATCGTGGTGCGCGACATGAACACGGGCGAGGAACATGCGATCGCTTTCGACGAGGAGGCTTATTCGCTCGGCTTCGGCGACATGCGCGAATACGATACCGACATCCTGCGTTTTACCTATTCGTCGATGACGACGCCCACCCAGGTGTTCGACTACGACATGCGAAAGCGCGGCCGCGTACTGCGCAAGATGCAGGAAGTGCCGAGCGGGCACGATCCGGCGGACTATGCGACCCGGCGCATCCATGCCAAGGCCCATGACGGCGAGCAGATTCCAGTCACGCTCCTCTACCGCAAGACCACGCCGCTCGACGGCAGCGCACCCCTGTGGCTCTATGGCTATGGCTCGTACGGCATTTCGATTCCGGCGGGCTTCAACACCAATATCCTGTCGCTTGCCGACCGCGGCTTCATCTATGCCATCGCCCATATCCGCGGCGGCCAGGAGAAGGGCCGGCGCTGGTACAAGTCCGGCAAGCTCGGCAAGAAGACCAATACGTTCCGGGATTTCATTGCCTGCGCCGAGCATCTGATCGCTGCGGGCCTCAGCCGCAAAGGCGCCATGGTGGCGCAAGGCGGCAGCGCCGGCGGCATGCTGATGGGGGCGGTGGCCAACATGGCGCCCGATCTGTTCAGGGCCATCGTGGCGGAGGTGCCTTTCGTCGATGTGCTGACCACCATGCTCGACGACAGCCTGCCGCTCACACCGCCCGAGTGGCCGGAATGGGGCAACCCGATCAAGGACAAGCAAGCCTACGAGACGATCGCGAGTTACTCGCCCTATGACCGCGTCGAGGCCAAAGCCTATCCACATATTCTGGCGGTGGGCGGCTTGACCGATCCGCGAGTGACCTATTGGGAACCGGCCAAATGGGTGGCTCGGCTGCGTGAACTCAAGACCGACGACCGGCTGCTTCTGCTCAAGACCAATATGGGCGCGGGCCATGGCGGCGCCTCGGGCCGCTTCGACCGGCTGAAGGAAGTGGCCTTCGTCTATGCCTTCGGGCTCAAGGTGGCGGAACTGGCTGCGAATGGTTGATTTTCCTTCATGCCGGCGCCCGTAACCGATAGGGTTGATCCCCGGGGCACATCGCGTTGCGATAGGCTTTTGCCGATTGACAACAGGGCGGTAACGAACCAGCACAGTTTTGCGACCGCGATCGACCGCCGAGTTAGATGCGGGTTCGGCAAAAAATATTGTAATGAGTTAGGGACGCGCTGTAACAGGGGGAACGGTGCGGCCTGGCAGCCGGCTTTTGGGGAACGCCTAATAATGGATCGCAGCATGTCATATCGCCAGTCAGTCCGAGTTCTCGCGGCCGCACTCAACGCCGAGGCGCGTGGCTTCATCCAGCGCCATGGCGCAGCGGCCACTCCGCCGCTCGGCGTATCGCCGACAGAGATGGAAGACTATTTCCTCACCCTCACCGAACATGCGCTGGAAGCGGTGCCAAACGAAGTTTTGATCGGCATTCTGGGCGGCAGAATGCGCAACAAGCTTGAGCAAGCCGGATTTGCGATGGACAAGATCCTGCCGCTTTCGGACAGCGGAGCCGAAGAGCCGGAAAGTACCGGCAGCGGAAGTGTTTACCGGCTGCGGGCCTAGGGCGTAAAGACGAGGGCCATGCTGCTCTCGGCTGCGACATCCTCCCTCCTCGTCATCGACATGCAGGACCGCCTGCTGCCGGCAATGGCCGGCGGGCAAGAAGCGCTGGCGCGTTGTGGCATTTTGATCGCGGCGGCGAAGACGCTGGGCCTTCCGGTTGCCGTCTCCGAGCAATATCCGAAAGGATTGGGGCACAGTGTGCCCGCCATCACGGAGAAGACCGGCAATGCCCCGGTCTTCGCCAAGACCGAGTTTTCCGGCTGGCGCAACGAGGCCCTGAAAACTCACCTGATCGCCCTTCACGAAGGCGGGCGGCCGCAAGTCGTCGTCGCCGGAATCGAGGCCCATGTCTGCGTGCTGCAGACGGCGATCGACCTGGCGCTGGCGGGCTTCGGAGTGTTCGCCGTGGCCGATGCGATGGCCTCGCGGGCACCCGCTTCCGTGGCCCTCGCCCAGGAGCGGATGCGGCAAGCGGGGGTTGAGGTGGTTAACACGGAAATGGTGGTGTTCGAGTTGCTTGGGAAAGCGGGGACGGAAGAATTCAGGGAATTGTCGCTGCTCATACGCTGAACGGCAATTGCTGGCGCACTCCGCTGAATTGACAAGCCGGCTGGGATGGCGCTTTTTGGGGGCAAAATCACAGGAGCTGCGACCATGTCCGTACAGACTGCCCGCAAGAGCGCGGGTCCCGCCGCCGCCGCCGAGTTCAATTGGGAAGATCCGCTGGATCTCGAAAGCTGGCTTAGCGAAGACGAGCGCATGATCCGCGATTCGGCCCGCGCCTTCTGCCAGAACAAGCTCATGCCGCGGGTACTGAAAGCCTTCCGCGAGGAGCGTTTTGACCGCGAAATCATGAACGAGCTGGGCCAGATGGGTTTTCTCGGGGTGATGACCGCGGAGGCCTATGGCGGCTCGGGGCTTGGCTATGTGGCTTATGGGCTGGTGGCGCGTGAGGTGGAGCGGGTCGATTCCGGCTATCGCTCGGCGATGAGCGTGCAGAACTCCCTCGTCATGCATCCAATCGAGGCCTACGGCTCGGAAGCCCAGCGCAAGAAATATCTGCCGAAACTCGCAACCGGCGAGATGGTCGGCTGCTTCGGTCTGACCGAGCCCGATGCCGGCTCCGATCCCGGCGGCATGAAGGCCAGGGCCAAGCGCATGAACGGCGGCTTCGTGCTCAACGGCTCCAAGACGTGGATTTCCAATGCGCCGATCGCCGACGTGGCGGTGGTGTGGGCTAAGCTCGAGGACGAAGGCATCCACGGCTTTCTCATCGACCGCGGAACCAAGGGCTTCTCGACGCCGGTCATCGAAGGCAAGGTCAGCTTGCGCGCCTCGATCACCGGCGAGATCGTCATGGACAATGTGGAAGTGCCGGCCGAGGCGCTGCTGCCCAATGCGAAGGGCCTCGCCGGGCCCTTCGGCTGCCTCAACAAGGCGCGTTTCGGCATTGCCTGGGGTGTCATGGGGGCGGCGGAGGATTGCTGGCACCGGGCGCGCCAGTACACGCTCGACCGCAAGCAGTTCGGCCGGCCGCTCGCCGCCAATCAACTGATCCAGAAGAAGCTCGCCGACATGCAGACGGAAATCGCCCTGGGCCTCGCCGGCTGCCTGGCGCTGGGCCGGGCGCTGGAGCGGGGCACGGCCGCACCGCCCGCAATTTCGCTGATGAAGCGCAACAATTGCGGCAAGGCGCTCGACATCGCGCGCATGGCCCGCGACATGCACGGCGGCAACGGCATTTCCGACGAGTTCCATGTGATCCGCCACATGGTGAACCTCGAGACCGTCAACACCTATGAGGGCACGCATGACGTCCATGCGCTGATCCTCGGCCGGGCACAGACGGGGATTCAGGCGTTCCAGTGAATGTCGTCATCGCGCGCGCCGATCCGCGCCAGCCGCGGGTGCGGCGGCTGATCGAGGAACTCGATGGCTATCAGCTGTTGCTCTATCCGGCGGAGAGCAATCATCTGCTCGACATCGAAACGCTGGTCCAGCCGCAGATGCGGTTCTTCTCCGCCGCCGTGAACGGCAATGTTCTCGGCTGCGGCGGCATCTGGCTGCATGAGGACTATGCGGAAGTAAAGCGCGTCTATGTGTGCCCCGCGGCGCGCGGACTTGGCCTGGCGAAGCAAATCATGGCGCGGCTCGAGGATGAGGCGCGGGCGGCGGGCATGACCATTGCCCGGCTTGAAACCGGCATTTACCAGTCCGAGGCGCTCGGCCTCTACCGGGCGCTGGGATATGCCGATCGCGGCCCTTTCGGCGGCTATCCCAGCGGCGATCCGATGAGCGTTTTCATGGAAAAGCGGCTGTAGTTGCGGCCTGCGGCGCGAGCGACTAGAAAGGCCGGGACAGTCTTATCAGGAGGAACAACCATGGCTCTCGAACTGCCCTCCCTGCCCTATGCTTACGATGCATTGGCGCCCTTCATGTCAAAGGAGACGCTCGAATTTCATCACGACAAGCATCACATGGCCTATGTGACCAACGGCAACAATCTCTTGAAGGACAGCCCACTCGCCGCGAAATCGATCGAGGACATCTGCAAGGCGGCCTTCGCCGAGAAGGCGGCCGGCCTCGTCAACAATGTGGGCCAGCACTACAACCACAATCATTTCTGGAACTGGATGAAGAAGGGCGGCGGCGGCAACAAGCTGCCGGCCAAACTCGCCAAGGCGGTCGACAGCGATCTCGGCGGCTACGACAAGATGCGCGCCGATTTCGTGGCTGCGGGCCTCACCCAGTTCGGCTCCGGCTGGTGCTGGATCGCGGTCAAGGACGGCAAGCTCGTCATCATGAAGACGCCGAACGGCGAAAACCCGCTGATGCACGGGGCCAAGCCCATTCTCGGCTGCGATGTCTGGGAGCACGCCTATTACATCGACTACCGCAACGCCCGGCAGAAATATCTCGAGGCCTTCGTCGACAGCCTCGTCAACTGGGACTATGTCGAAGCCATGCACGCCAAGGCATGAGCGACAGCGCAATACTTCCCGTTTTCGACGGCCACAATGACGTTCTGC
>CAYOZR010000017.1:0-7591 GCA_964408555.1 uncultured Aestuariivirga sp. | reverse complement strand
GGCATGAGCGACAGCGCAATACTTCCCGTTTTCGACGGCCACAATGACGTTCTGCTCCGCCTGTGGCTGAAGCGGGAGGGCGATCCCGTCGCGGATTTCATCGCAGGCGAGAGCAAGGGCCATCTCGATCTGCCGCGCATGATTTCCAGCTCTTTCGCCGGCGGCATGTTCGCCGTCTATGTTCCGAACGACCACGAAGACGGGGCGGCCGAGGACGAGATCAATCTTCCCCTCGCCGAGCAAGTGCCCGCCGCGGCGGCGCTGCGTAAGGCCATGGAGATGGCGGCACTGCTGTTCCGCATCGAGCGGCGGGCCAAGGGCCGCTTCAAGCTGTGCCGGAGTGCATCGGATATCCGCCGCTGCATCGAAGAGGGCTCGGTCGCGGCCGTCTTTCATATCGAGGGCGCGGAGGCGATCGATCCGGGGCTCACGGCGCTCGATGTGCTGCATGCGGCTGGACTGCGATCCCTGGGGCCGGTGTGGAGCAGGCCCAATCAATTCGGCCATGGCGTGCCGTTCCGCTTTCCGTCATCGCCCGATACCGGACCGGGTTTGACGGAAGCCGGAAAGGAGCTGATCCGCCGCTGCAACGAGCTTGGCATCGCCATCGACCTCTCGCACCTCAATGAACAGGGCTTCTGGGATGCGGCGAAGATCGGCAAGGCGCCGCTGATCGCCACCCATTCCAATGTTCACGGCATCAGCGCCTCGTCGCGCAATCTGACCGACAAGCAGATCGAAGCGATCGGTGCCTCCGGCGGCATGATCGGGCTCAATTTCGCCAACGGCTTCCTTAGGCCCGACGGGCTGTGGCGGGGCGATACCGGCCTCGATGTCATGCTGCGCCATCTCGACCGGATGATCGAACTGGCAGGTTCCGGTCATGTGGGCTTCGGCTCCGATTTCGAAGGCGCTCGCATTCCCGCGGCGATCGGCGATGTCACGGGACTGGCCGCCCTGCAACGGGCGATGCGCGAGCACGGCTATGACGAGACGATGATGCGCAAGCTGTGCTTCGAAAACTGGCTCGAGGTTTTGGAGCGGACGTGGGGCGGGTAGCGCGCCTTTACAGGGATTATTAGTATTGCTAATAGTTCTCCATGAAACTCGCAGAATGGCTCGCTAATAGCGGAACATCACAGTCGGAGCTGGCGCGCAGCCTGGGGATTACCCAGGGGCGGGTGTCGCAGCTTGTGGCCGGCGCGCAGCCGTCGCTGGAGCTGGCGATCAAGATCGCGGCGGCGACGGGCAACAAGGTTCAGCCACAGGATTTCAGGGAAGGCGAAATGACCGAGACATCGAAGCTCGACAGCGTCGAAGAGGCGATCAAGGCGATCGCCGACGGCCAGATGGTGGTGGTGGTCGACGACGACGACCGCGAGAACGAAGGCGACCTGATCGCGGCGGCCGCCAAGATCACGCCGGAGCAGATGGCCTTCATGGTGCGGCATACGTCCGGCATCGTCTGCGCGCCGATCACGGCGGAGGATGCGCGGCGCCTCAAGCTCGATCCCATGGTGGCGCTCAACGATGCGCCCATGGGTACGGCCTTCACCGTCACCATCGACTATAAGGAAGGCCTCACCACCGGAATTTCAGCCAAGGAACGCTGCGCCACGGTGCATGCGCTGGCCAACAAGAATGTGCAGGCCGGCGATTTCGTGCGGCCGGGCCATGTGTTTCCGCTGATGGCGAAATCCGGCGGCGTCCTGATGCGCTCGGGGCATACGGAAGCCGCCGTCGATCTGGTCAAGCTGGCGGGGCTGCATCCTGCCGGCGTCATTTGCGAACTGGTCAATGACGACGGCTCGGTGAAGAGGGGGCCGCAGGTCTTGGCTTTCGCCCGCGAACATGGCTTCAAGATCATCTCGGTCGCCGATCTCATCGCCTATCGCCAGTCGCGCGAGCGGCTGGTGGAGCAGACGGCGCAGTTCGACGTCGAGACGGCGATCGGCACTGCCCGCGGCTATTCCTACGTGACGCCCTTCGACGCGGTGGAGCAATTGGCGCTGGTTTATGGCGATATTTCCGGCGGCAAGAACGTGCCGGTGCGGCTGCACCGGGAAAATGTGCTGGAAGACGTCTTCGGCAACCGCAAGACGCTGGAAGCGGTATTCGAGACGTTCAAGCGCGAGGGCCGCGGCGTGCTGGTCTATCTGCAAGAGGGCGCGACGGGTGTGCCGGCAAGCCAGATTTCGGGCGAAAAGGCGGGCAGTGCCGCCCAGCGCGCCCAGATCTGGCGCGACGTCGGCCTCGGCGCCCAGATCTTGCGCGATCTCAATGTCCACTCAATCCGGCTCATCTCTTCCAGCAACCGGCATTATGTGGGCTTGGCGGGGTTCGGGATAGAGATTGCGGAGACGGTGAGGATTGGGGATTAATTCGCGATCCCTCTCGGATCGCCAGCGGCGCGATTGCCTCCTTCGAGCCAGCGGATGCAGGCAGGCGAAAGTGTAGCGGCGAGCTTCGCGTCATAGGCCGCGAGGTCGTCGCTGCTGAACACATCTTTCCAGCGGCCGTTCTGACCCTTGTTGAAGAAGCGGTCCTTGCCTTCATTGAACATGCCGGTGACACCCGGCATCAGGCCGGCACCCTGCAGTTTCATGGAGTCAAAGCTCGCAGCCTGAACCAGTTCGGGCCAGAGGTGTTCCGGCACAGTGATGTCGAGAAAGGCGGCGATGCGGCGCATTTCGCTTTCGAGATCGGCCTTGAGGTCATTGTAGTGCACAAAAAGAATGTTGGGGCGATGGCGCTCCGCCCAGTAGCTTCTCTCAAATTCGAAATAGGAAACGAACTGATAACCGTCTGTCTGGCCGGGAATAACCCCGTTGCGCAGCCACTTGCTGAAATATTCGGCGGGATCGCCGGGAATGCGCGGGTAACGGCGGGCAAGCGTTTCGTCGGCGAGGCCCGCCGCATCGAGCGCGGCGAGAACTTGCTCCTTGAATCCCGTTCCGTGGCTATGAAAGGACATGACTGCGTCGCGGCCGTCGCGCGCTACGTGAATGTAACGGACCTCATCATAAAGCGGCAGGCCGTCGAGCGGTAGATGGGTCTTCACGGCGCGCCGGTGGCTTTGCGCCTCGATCGACGCAATGACTTCCTCAATGGGCGCAGGGACGCGCCGGTCGACCCAGGGCGAAATCCTGTCAAGCGGCCGCGGTTCGGGCGTCTGGAACACCAGAAGGCTGACGATCTGCTGCATCCAGGTCGTGCCGCACTTTGGATAAGTTGCGACCACGATGTCGTCCGGGCGCGCGCGGTAATGGTCCCAGCGGCGGCTATCGATGATCCAGGTCCGGTATTCACGTGAGGCGGGACGTACGAGCATGCTGCAGTTTCCGGTAAAATCCGCACGAAGGCTAGCAGAGAACCATGATGCCGCAAAACGCTTCCGGCCTCCCAGCCGGCAGGCTAGAGTTGGGCAATGCCCCGACTGAAGTCCAAGCTGCACCCCTCCACCCCACCCGCCCTGATCGGCTGGCGCGAGCAGGTGCATCTGCCGAGGCTCGGCGTCGGACCGATCGACGCCAAGATCGACACCGGTGCGCGCTCGGCGGCGCTGCATGCCGAGGATATCCAGGTGCAGGGCCACCGGGTGCGCTTTCGGGTTCCCATCAACGGCCGCAACTATCATTGCGAGTTGCCGGTGCATGGCAGGCGGCGCGTCCGCAGTTCGAGCGGGCACAGCGAGCTCCGCATCGTGGTCGAGACGGACATCGCCATCGGCAAGCAGAAATTTGCCGTCGAGATCACGCTGACCGACCGCACCGACATGGAGGTTCCCATGCTGCTCGGCCGCGCCGCAATCCGCGGCAAGTTCATCGTCCATCCCGGACGCACTTTCCTGATTACGCACAAGAAGCGGAAGGCCAAATGAAGATCGCGCTCTTGACCCGCAACCCCAAGCTCTATTCGCACCAGCGCATCATCGAGGCGGCGACCGCGCGCGGCCACGAGATCGTGCCCATCGACTATCTGCGCTGCTACATGAACATCACCTCGCGCAAGCCGGAGCTGCGCTATCTGGGCGAGAAGCTCGCAGGCTTCGATGCCGTGATTCCGCGCATCGCCGCGTCGCACACTTTCTACGGATTGGCGGTGCTGCGGCAATTCGAGATGATGGGCGTCTACCCCTTGAACGAATCGGTTGCCATCGGGCGCTCGCGCGACAAGCTGCGCTCCCTGCAAATCCTGGCGCGCGAGGGCGTTGGGCTGCCGGTTACCGCATTCGCCAATGAATCGACGCGCACCGACGAGGTGCTCGAGATCGTCGGCGGCGCGCCGGTGGTGATCAAGTTGCTGGAGGGGACCCAGGGCATCGGTGTCGTTCTGGGCGAGACCCACAAATCGGCGAAGTCGGTGATCGAGGCCTTCCACGGCGCCAACATCGCCATTCTGGTGCAGGAATTCATCAAGGAGGCGGAAGGCAAGGATATCCGCGCCTTCGTCGTGGGCCGCAAGCTGGTCGCGACCATGGAGCGGGTGGGCGCCAAGGGCGATTTCCGCTCCAATCTGCATCGTGGCGGCACGGCGACGGAGGTAAAGCTCACACCGGTCGAACGGGCAACCGCGCTCAAGGCGGCGCGCGCCATGGGCCTCAATGTGGCGGGTGTCGATCTGCTGCGCTCGAAGCGGGGCCCGGTGGTGATGGAGGTCAATTCCTCGCCCGGCCTCGAAGGCATCGAGAAGACGACCACCGTCGATGTGGCCGCCGCCATCATCGATTTCCTCGAGAAAAATGCCAAGCCCAATAGGACCAAGACGCGGGGCAAGGGATGAGGCCCTTCGCCATCGGCAATTTCGAGATCGCGCCGGGCACGCGGCGGACCATCGATCTGCCGGTGAGTGTCATGTCGAACCACACGCCGATGACGCTGCCGGTGCATGTGCTGCACGGGGCGAAGCCGGGGCCGACGCTGTTCATTTCCGGCGTGGTTCACGGCGATGAAATCCAGGGGGTCGAGATTATCCGGCGGGTACTACGCCACGGCGCCATGGGCGCGATTGCCGGCACGCTGCTGGCGGTTCCGATCGTCAACGCCTTCGGTTTTCTCAGCCATTCGCGCTACATGCCGGACCGGCGCGATCTCAACCGCTCGTTTCCCGGCTCGGATCGCGGCTCGCTGGCAAGCCTGCTCGCCGACCTGTTCATGCGCGAGGTGGTGCTGCGCTCGCAATACGGCATCGATTTGCACACGGCGGCGCTGCACCGGACCAATCTGCCGCAGATCCGCATCGCCCCCGACGAGCCGGAACTCTTGACGCTGGCCGAGGCCTTCGGGCCGCCGGTGGTGCTGGTCTCCAAGCTGCGCGAGGGGACGCTGCGCCATTGCGCCCGCGACAACGGCGTCAAGGTGCTGCTCTATGAGGGCGGCGAAGCGCTGCGCTTCGACGAGGTGGCGATCCGCGCCGGAACCCTCGGCATCCTGCGGGTGATGAAATCGCTTGGCATGATCGCGGCGGGCGATGTCGCCCGCGGCAAGGTTCCGCCCGCCGTGTCGGCTTCCAGCACCTGGCTCAGGGCGCCGGAGGGCGGCATCTTGCGGGCCCGCCGCTCGACCGGCGACCGTGTTGCGAAGGCTGAGACGATCGGTGAAATCTCCGATCCCCTGGGCGAGCGCTCGGTGAAGATCGTCGCCGAGGACGACGGCATCGTCATCGGCCGCACCAATCTGCCGATCGTCAATCGCGGCGATGCGCTCTATCACGTGGCGCGGATGAAGGACCCGGAAACCTCGCGGGCCCGCGTCCGGCGCATCGGCGGCGATCTCGCCCAGGCGCCGCTGTTCGATGAGGACGAGATTATTTGAGGGGGAGATTTTGCGCGAGTTTCCGGGATTTTTGCCTTTTGCGATTATAGGAATTGTTTCACGTGAAACGGCAACGCACTTATATACGTGACACATGCAAAATGATCTGCTAGGAAAAGCCGGAAAGGCCGACGCAGTTGAGATTGATGAGGCTATGATTGCCCGTGGGGTTTCTGTTTTGCGCGCGTCTTCTCGTCTATCTTTCGAAGACGAAGAATTAGGTCGTGATCTGGTAGTTGAAATCCTGGTGGCTGCCCTCCGGGACTGATGTATCGCATATGGAACCAGCCCATCGCGTCAGACAATGACTGAAAGCGTTGCTTGCGATTCAATACATCAGCAATTGAAAGGCGCTCCTTTTCGCGAGGGAGTTCAAAGAAAGGTTCCAACATTGCCATTTTGCCCTCGACGTTGAGGGCGAGTGAATGGATAATCTCGTTTCTAAGGTCTCCTAATTTGCTCGCTTCTTTTTTTAGCACACGCCAATCTATGCGAGATTGTTCGCTTTCATCCGGAAACACATGGGTTAAAGCAATGTGGGCGAATTCCAATTTATTGTCGAATGAACGAATTTTGCCGAAAATCGCATGATGGAAAGACGGGTTTCCGCCCAATGAATCGGCGTAAATCAGGCTGAGCTGGAATTCCACGTATGCCCAAGCTAGAACAGCTCCGCCAAGCGCTTGTTGGAGTTCTTTGTGTTGAGTTTCAAGATCGGGTTCTGACATGACTAAGCTCTCGCAGGACGAAAAGAAACGCGACGAAATCCTGAAGCGTATGCTTCAGACGCCGCACAAGCCACACATTGACAAATCACCTGCAAAACGAAAGAAAAAGGGCGACGGCCCATCTGCGAAGAAGAACCGCCGCCCCCAAGAAGGCTAATTACTTACCCTTCTTGATTGTTTCCACGATATGGGTTTTCGGATGCTTTATTGCCGTTTGCACGGTAGTAAAGTGTCCGGTGCCCGCATCGCGGCCGATTTTCATGGTTCTTGCCATGGCCTAATCACCTCCTTTCCGGGCCTTAGCCCTTGCTACAGCCAAGCCGTAAGGAGGGAATCAGAGCGGGCGAATTATAGATGACTCAACGTCAGCATGTGGAGTCCTTTTTACGTAGACGCCATAGCTTCCGAGCCAACTGCTTAAGCGTGATAGCCTTGGTCAATCCGCCGATAGGTGAGGCGCTTGCCTTCAATGCCTTTCAGGGCTTTCTCGGCACGTTCAAAATCGCTGATCTTGCGATTTGAGTAGCGGAATGTGACTTCGCTCAGGTAGCGTTGCAGGTGCTGATCCTCGACATGGATATGAGCCTTCATGCAGCGCTTGAATACGCCGAAGAAATTTTCGACGTTGTTTGTGGTTAAGCCGCTCTTGCTGACGTACTCGCGGCGAGTGTGATTGATAGTTTCGTGCTTGCCAAATTCCTCGCCGATGTAGCGGTAAAGGTTGGCGTCATCCGTAACCAGTGTGGACTTGCGGTCGATGTTGGCAACCACATGCTTGCGGACGCGGATATAGTCGATCTTGGAGACGCGGAAGGCGCGGGCTTGGCCTGACTTGGGCTCGACAAGGGCAACGATCTTCATCTTGTGGCTATGGCCCTTCTTGTAGCTCTTGGCGCGCTTGGAGGATTTGCCGAAATAGGTTTCGTCTGACTGGACTTGCTCGCCTTCGCCGCCCATGGGGGCCTTGCCGGTGTCCTTCATGGCCTCACGTACGCGATGGCACATGAACCAAGCCGACTTGTAGGTAATGTCCAGCATGCGGTGAAGCTG
>CAYOZR010000016.1:0-32504 GCA_964408555.1 uncultured Aestuariivirga sp. | reverse complement strand
CATTGCCGCTGGTGCCAGCGCGAAACCGGCGCATCCTTCGCCTTGAACGCGATGATCGAGGCGGACCGCGTCATTTTGCTGGCAGGTGCGCCGGAAGCCGTAATCACGCCTTCGAACAGCGGCAAGGGGCAGAAAATCCTGCGTTGCCCGGTCTGCCGGATTGCCTTGTGGAGCAACTATGCCGGAGCCGGCGATGCAATCCGATTTGTGCGGGTGGGAACGCTCGCCGATCCGGATCGCCTGCCGCCCGACATCCACATCTTCACCGCATCGAAGCAGCCGTGGGTTATTATCCCGCCAGGGGTGCCGTCGGTCGAGGAGTATTATGACCGAAACAAATACTGGCCGGCCGAAAGCCTTGAGCGCCGCCGTATCCTGCTTGAGCGCCATAGCGTGGCAAGCCGTAACGCAATCTGACGTGCAAAAATCATCGGCGCGGGTTGCTTCGGGAACTTGGGCGTAAGTCGGCGAGCCCGGCAGTCCACTTTCTATTTGCATATAAGAAAGGGGATAACCCCCCAAGATAATATCCATCATCAGGTGTTCTTGACGCAACAAAAGCACCCTAGACATTGCCAATTAACGCGAATTACGCAACTTGTGTAATGATCGTAATTTGTGTATGTTGGAATATGAAGTAGACCCCCCGACACGGAGCCCGCCATGGCCAAGCCCAAAGCCGTTCCCGCCGCCGAATTCACCCGCAATTTCGGCCGTTACCGGATGCTCGCCCAGAAGGGCGCCGTTGCCGTCACCAGCCACGGGCAGATCACCGGCTATTTCGTTCCCGCCGACGAATATGAGGAGTTCGCGCGGTTCCGGGCGCAGCGGCACAGTTTTGCGACCGCCGATCTCCCCGAGGATAAAATCCGCGCCATCGCCGCCAGCCGCATGGACAGCCGCCACGATCATCTCAACGCTCTTCTCGATCCCGAATAGAAAACCGGCATGGGAATTCCGACGCCGGAGCCGGGCCTGGTTCTGAATTACGCCTATCTCTGGCATGACGAGCATCGCGCCGGCCGCGAGGAAGGCCGCAAGGACCGCCCAAGCGTGATCGTGCTTTGCGCGACACGCGAAGCGGATAGGGCGATCATTGTCACCGTCCTGCCGATCACCCATGCCGCGCCGGGGGATTCCAAGAGCGCGGTGGAAATACCGCACGCCATCAAACGGCACCTCGGTCTCGACGATGGGCGCTCGTGGATCGTCGTCGCCGAAGGCAATGAATTCGCGTGGCCCGGCCATGATCTGAGAAAGGTGCCGAACACGGATGCCTATGAATTCGGATTCCTGCCGCCGCGGTTCTTCGACTGGGTGCGCGACGCCTTCGTCGCCTTTAACAAGGCGGGGCAATCGGCATTGACGCCCCGGTCGTGAGGCCTTTCGCTCCGCACTTGCCAAGACGGCCGCGGACATGCATGTGCATCGGACCGGTGCGAATTGATAAGACAAGCAGGATGCAAATGATGGCGCGGTTGAAGGCGATGGCGAAAGCCGCTGCGCCGTGACGCGGCCTGAAATCCAAGTCATCGGTGCGGGCCCCGCGGGCCTCATGGCGGCGGAGGTGCTGGCGACCGGCGGCGCCCGCGTCACAATTCACGATCACATGGCCGCACCGGCGCGCAAGTTCCTGCTGGCGGGACGCGGCGGTCTCAACCTCACCCATTCCGAACCGCTCGAAAGTTTTCTCGAACGCTATGGCGAGGCGAAGGGCTTTCTCGAGCCCGCCATCCGCGCCTTTCCACCCGAGGCGCTGATCGAATGGTGTCACGGACTTGGCATTGAAACTTTCGTGGGCTCGTCGGGCCGGGTGTTTCCGAAACAGATGAAGGCCTCGCCGCTGCTGCGCGCCTGGCTGAGAAGGCTCGACGGCCTCGGCGTGAAACTGCAGACGCGCTCGCGCTGGCTGGGTTTCGACGGCAAGCCTACCATTCTCGCCATGGGCGGGGCGAGCTGGCCGCATCTCGGCTCCGACGCCCAATGGGTGCCGATCCTGCAAGCCGCCGGCATCGCGGTCAATCCGTTCAAGCCGGCCAATAGCCGGTTTCTGGTGAAGTGGTCCAAAGTGTTTCGCGAGCGCTTTGCCGGAACGCCGGTGAAGAATGTGGCGCTCACCTATGCCGGCCACCGGGTGCGCGGCGAAGCGATGATTTCCAGCGAGGGCATCGAGGGCGGCGCCATCTATGCCCTGTCGAAGGGCATGCGCGAGATGCCGGGCCATCCCCTGCATATCGATCTGCGCCCCGACCTGACGGTGGAGGCGCTCGCCGCCAGGCTGGCGCGTCCGCGCGGCAAGGACACGCAATCGAATTATCTGCGCAAGGTGGCGGGGCTGACACCGGTTGCCATTTCGCTGCTGCGCGAATCCGGACTGGCGATCGATGCCGCCGCCATCAAGGCGGTGCCGGTGCAAATTCTCAGGCCGGCCGGCATCGCCCGGGCCATTTCATCGGCCGGAGGAATTGCCCGGACCGAGCTCGATGAGAATTTCCAATTGCGCAAACTCCCCGGCGTCTATGCCGTGGGCGAAATGCTCGACTGGGAAGCGCCCACCGGCGGCTATCTGCTGCAGGCCTGTTTCTCGACCGCCGTGGCGGCCGCCACGGCCTTGCTCGCGGTACGATAAAGTAGTAAGAAGTAGCGAATCTTACGACTGGAGTTTGCCATGGCCAATATCGAGAAGGTGAGCGTCGCCCTGACCGCAGAGCAGGTGGCGGCGATGCGGGCGGCGGTCGACAGCGGCGAATACGCCACCACCAGCGAGATCGTCCGCGAGGCGCTGCGCGAGTGGCAGACCAAACGCCAGCTCCGGTCGGAAGAATTGGCGAGGCTGCGGCTGTTGATTCGGGAAGGTATGTCGAGCGGTCCAGCGAAACCTTTCGACATCGAGCGCATCATCGGCAGGGCCAAAGCCAAGCAACGTAAGGGCGCTGCTTGATGGTCAAGGTGGTCATCAAGCCGAAAGCCGAGGATGCTTGGAAGAGATTTGGCTGACGATCAGCCATGACGCTCCCGCCGCCGCGGATCGCTATCTTCGCAGGTTCGCGAAACGCATCGAACAACTTGCCGAACATCCAAGACTTGGTCCGCGACGTGACGACATCGAACCGTTTCTTCGCATGCTGCTCGTCAGTCCTTATGCGATATTCTACCGGCTCTCGCCGGATCGCGACGACGAACCGGCGGACAGGGTCGAAATCATCCGCATCCTCGACGGCCGCCGCGACCTTAAAGAATTGTTCTAACGGGCTGCCGCGCCGCTGCCATATTCCGTGGCCATGGTCGCCATGGTTCGGTGAGTAGGGGAGTAGCGCGATGAAAATCCATGCCGGATTATTCGTGGCGGCGGCGGTCATGGCAAGCTTCGTATCCGAGGCCCAGGCCGGGCGCCGGGCCTATTGCGATGCCTATGCCCGCGACGTGGCCAATTCGCGGGTGAGCGGCGGCGACGTCTTGGCCGGAACCATCGGCGGCGCGCTGGGCGGCGCGTTCCTGGGTGCGATCATCGACGGCAAGGAAGGGGCCGGCAAGGGCGCCATCATCGGCGCCGCCGGCGGCACGGTTGCCGGCGCGGCCGGCGCCGACAGCAAATGGTACCGGGTTTACCGCAAGGCCTTCGCCGATTGCATGGACATGTACGAGCCGCGGCCCATCGTCTACAAGAAACCGGTACCGAAACCGGCGGGGCCGCTGGAGCCCGGCAGCGACGCCTGGAACGACTATTGCGCGGCAAAATATTCATCCTTCGACCGCGAGACCGGTGTCTATACCGGCAAGTCCGGCAAGCAACATACGTGCTTGGTGACACCGGAATAGGGCGCGGCGGCACACCCTTGTCATGCCGGGCGGCATCGGTTCAATGTGCCGGCCATGAAACTGGAACTCGACGGCAAGGTGGCGCTGGTCTGCGGCGCCAGTCAGGGGCTTGGGCTCGCCATCGCCGAGGCGCTGGCGGAAGAGGGCTGCCGTGTCGGCTTGCTCGCCCGCAATGAGGCCAAGCTTTCGCAGCATGTTGCGGCTCTCAAGCGGCGCGGACAGACGGCATTGGCGCTGCCGGGCGACATGGGCGACTGGCCGTCCATTGCCGCGGCGCTGGCGCAACTGCGCGGGAGCTTCGGCGATCCGCACATTCTGGTCAACAACACCGGCGGACCGCCGCTGGTGGATGTCACGAAGATCGATGCCGATCTCTGGCGCCGGCAATTCGAGGCCATGGTGCTGAACCAGATGCGGCTCAGCGAGGCGGTTCTGCCCGCCATGCGCAAGGCGGGGTTTGGCCGCATTCTCAGCGTCGCCTCGACCAGCGTGGTCGAGCCCTTCGCCGGGCTCGCCATCTCCAATGCGCTGCGCGCCGCCCTCGCCAACTGGATGAAGACGCTGGCGAGCCAGGTGGCGCGCGACGGCGTCACCGTCAACATGCTGTTGCCCGGCAGCTTCGCCACCGAGCGGATCGACAAGATGAATGCCGCCGAAGCCGCGGCGCGCGGCATCGGCATCTCTGAGGTCGTCGCCCAGTCCACCGCCGAAATCCCCACCGGCCGCTATGGCGAGCCGAAGGAATTTGCCGCGGTCGCGGCGTTCCTGGCGAGCCCGCGCGCCTCCTATGTGACCGGCCAGATGATCCGCGTCGACGGCGGCGCCACGAGGTCGGTGTGAATATCGTCGAGGCCTTGCGGCAGGCCCTGGGCGAGGGTGCGGTGCTGACCGACGGCGCCACCCTGATGCGCCACCGTACCGACAAGAACGAGACCGGAACCATTTCGCCGCGTGCCGTTGTGCGGCCGCGCAGCACGGGCGAAGTGTCAACCGCGCTGCGCATCTGCAATGAGCGCGGTGCCCATGTGGTGCCGCAGGGCGGCATGACCGGCCTGGCCGGCGGCGCCAATCCGCAAGGCGGCGACATTGCGCTGAGCCTCGAACTGCTGCGCGGCATCGAGGACCTCGACCGGGCCTCCGCCACGGTGACGGTAAAGGCCGGAACGCCGCTGCAGGAGGTGCAGGAGGTAGTGCGCGATGCCGGCCTCTATCTGGCGCTCGATCTCGGCTCGCGCGGCTCCTGCCAGGTGGGCGGCAATCTCGCCACCAATGCCGGCGGCATCCGCGTCATCCGCTACGGCATGGCGCGCGAGCAAGTCCTCGGTCTCGAGGCGGTGCTGGCCGACGGCACCATCGTCTCGTCCATGAACCGGATGCTGAAGAACAATGCCGGCTATGATTTGAAGCAATTGTTCATCGGCTCGGAAGGAACCCTTGGCATCATCACCCGCGCCGTCTTGCGGCTGCATCCGCCGCCGGGCGAGATCGCCACCGCCTTGTGCGCGCTGCGCTCATACGATGACGTGGTCACGCTGCTGCGCCGGGCCCAGGCGAAACTCGGCTCGGTCGTCGCCTTCGAGGCCATGTGGCGCGATTACTTCAGCTTCAATGCCAAGGCTCTGGGTTTGAGCTTCTTCGACGGCGAGCCCGAGTTCTTGGCGATACTGGAGGCGGGCGGCAGCCGCGGCACGGTGGAAGAGTTCCTTGGCCAATGCCTCGCCGACGGTTTGGTGCAGGATGCACTCACCGCGCAATCGGAGCGGCAGGCGCTAGACTTCTGGTCGGTGCGCGAAGGCCTGCCGATCGAGAAGCTGGCCAATCTTCTCAATTTCGACGTGAGCCTGCCGATCGCCCGGATCGGCGAATTTGCCGAGACATGCGGCGCGGCCTTGCGGGCGCGCTGGCCCACCTGCCACAAATCCTTCTACGGCCATGTCGGCGACAGCAACGTGCATATCTGCGTGGCGGCGGACTATGGCGCGGGCGAGGACATGCACGCCGTCGACGAGATCGTCTATGGCGTGCTCGATGGCTTTGCCGGCTCGATTTCGGCCGAACACGGCATCGGCACGCTGAAGCGGCCCTATCTCGGCCGCTCGCGCGGGCCGGCCGAATTGGCGCTGATGCGGACGATCAAGGCCGCCCTCGACCCCAAGGGCATTCTCAATCCCGGCAAGGTGATCTGAGGTTCAGCGGCCCGCATCCTCGAGAATAAGCTCGGCGCCTTTCCAGCCCAGCATCATGCTCGGCGCATTGGTATTGCCGCCGATCAGACTGGGAAATGCCGAGGCATCGCAGACCCGCAAGCCTGCAACGCCATGAACGCGAAGCCGCGCGTCGACCGCCGATGCGGCCGCATCCGGCCCCATGCGGCAGGTGCAGGAGGGGTGAAAGACGGTGCCGCTGCGCTGGCGGAAGTCGGCGATCAGCTCGGCGTCGGTCCGGCAGGCGGGACCGGGGCGCAATTCCTCGGCCATCAGGCCGGCGAGGGGCTGCTGCGCGGCGATCTTGCGCAGGAATTTCACCGCCGCCAGCATCTCCTCGACATCGTGCGCGGTTGAAAACGCATTGGCGGTAATGCGCGGATGCTCGAACGGATCGGCGGACTTGATGGCGATTTCGCCGCGGCTTGAGGGCCGGCAGTTCGACAGGCCCAGCGACAGGCCGGGGAAGGGATCGGGGGTCAGCAGGGGCCGCTCGCCCTCCTTCGGAATGAGCGTCGAGAAAGCCTGCATGTAGAGCTGCATGTTGGGGCGCGGCAGATCCGGCGAGGTGCGGAAGAATCCGCCGCCATGGTTGACGCTGAGGCTCAAGGGGCCGCGCCGCGTCAGGATGTACTTAAGCCCGGCGCGCAGCTTGCCCCACCACGGCCGCAATTCGTCGTTGAGCGTCGGCACTTTCATCCGCCAGGTGTAGTTGAGGCCCTGATGATCCTGCAGATGGGCGCCGACATTGGGATTGTCCTGGCGCACAACGAGTCCGAGCTGTTGCAGCAGCTTGCCGGGGCCGATGCCGGAGAGTTGCAGGAGCTGCACCGAATTGATGGCGCCGCCCGCCACGATCACCTCGCGAGCCGCCATCGCCGTGCGGGTGGCGCCACCTTTCATATATTCGACACCGGTGACGCGCGTCCCGTCGAACAGGAGCCTCGTCGCATGGGCATGCGTCTCGACCCGCACATTGGCCCGTTTCATGGCCGGCCGCAGAAAGGCACGCGCCGCCGAATTGCGCCGGCCGTTCTTGGTGGTCAATTGGTAGTAACCGGCGCCCTCCTGCTCGGCGCCATTGAAATCAGGATTGAAGGGCAGTCCCGCCGCTTCCGCCGACTTGATGAAATCGTGACACAGGGGATGCAGCTCGCCATGGTTTTCGCTGATGTGAAGCGGGCCGCCCACCCCGCGAAATTCGTTGGCGCCGGCCTGATTGTCTTCCATGGCCTTGTAGGCCTCGAGCACCTCGGCCCAGCCCCAGCCGGGATTTCCCGCCGCCCGCCAGTCGTCGTAGTCGCCGGCATGGCCGCGGATATAGACCATGGCGTTGATCGAGCTGGAGCCGCCGAGCACCTTGCCGCGCGGCCAGTAATCGCGCTGTCCGGCAAGCCCGGGATCGGGCTCCGTCCGGTACATCCAGTTGACGGCGGGATCATAGAAGGTCTTGCCATAGCCGAGCGGCATCTGGATGTAGAAGCGCCGGTCGCCGCCGCCGGCCTCCAGCACCAGCACCTTGTGCCGCCCGCCGGCCGAGAGCCGTTCGGCCAGCACCGAGCCGGCCGAACCGGCGCCGACGATGATGAAGTCGTATTGCAAGATGAAGCCCCGGTATCGATGACCAGCGATGTGCTACAGATAGAGCGGAATCGCAATCATATAACTTTCGCGTTTGGTTATAAAATTTCACCTATGCCGGGCGGGCGAGACTGGTAATGAGACGTTTGAACCGGGGCGCCGAGGGAAACTGTCCATGAAAATCGCCGATCTCAAGGTCTTCATCGTCGGCAATCCGCCGCCGGGCTGGGGCGGGCGCTACTTCACCTTCGTGAAACTGACCACCGATAGCGGCATCACCGGCATCGGCGAGTGCTATTGCGCCACCTTCGGCCCCAAGGCCATGACGGCGATGATCGAGGATACGTTCGGCCGCTATGTCGAGGGCATGGACCCGTTCCACATCGAGGCCCTGTGGCGCAAGGTTTACGGATCGGGCTTTACCCATCGCCCCGATGTGAGCCTGATGGGGGTGCTCTCCGGACTTGAGATCGCGCTGTGGGACATCATCGGCAAGTCCTTGGGCAAGCCCGTCTATGAACTCCTCGGCGGCCGGGTGCACGAGAAGCTGCGCTCCTATACCTATATTTATCCCGATATCGCCAAGGGCCAGGACGACTCGATCTATTGGAACGCCGAACAATCGGCCGAGCGCGCCGCCCACTATGTGAAGCAGGGCTTCACCGCCGTCAAATTCGATCCCGCCGCTCCTTATTCCGCGTTCGATCCGCGTCAGCCGTCGCTCGAGTCCATGCAGCTCTGCGCCAAGTTCTGCAAACTGATCCGCGAGGCGGTAGGCCACAAGGCCGATCTGCTGTTCGGGACCCATGGCCAGTTCACGGCCTCGGGCGCCATCCGCTTTGCCAAGCAGATCGAGCCCTACGATCCCCTGTGGTTCGAGGAGCCGACGCCGCCCGACCGGCCCGAGGAGATGGCGCTGGTGGCGCGCGGCACCTCGATCCCGATTGCCACCGGCGAACGCCTCACCACCAAGTATGAGTTTGGCCGGGTGCTCGAATGCCGTGCCGCGTCCATTCTGCAGATGGCGCTGGGCCGGGTGGGCGGCATCTGGGAAGCCAAGAAAATCGCCGGCATGGCCGAGGTCTATTACGCGCAGATCGCACCGCATCTCTATGCCGGCCCCGTCGAGGCCGCGGCCAACATTCATTACGCGGCTTCGCTGCCCAATTTCCTCATTCTCGAAAGCATCGAAACCTTCGGCGGCTTCCATGCGAAATTGTTGAAAAAGCCGATCCGCTGGGAGCAGGGCTATGTGATCCCGCCCACCGAGCCGGGGCTTGGCATCGAACTCAACGAAGAGGTGGCGCTGGCGCATCCCTATACGGGAACCAAGCTGCATCTCGAAATGACCAATCATCCGGTGAGGTAAAATGCGTTACGGTTATATCGGTCTCGGCAATCTCGGCGGTCATCTCGCGGCGAGCCTGACGGCCAAGGGCTTCGACGTCACCGTCAACGACATCGACAGGAAACTGGCGGACCGGCATGTGAAAGCCGGTGCGAAGTGGGCCGATACGCCGAAGGCGCTGGCGCGTGAGGTCGATCATGTCTTCACCTGCCTGCCGTCGCCCGCCGTTTCCGAAAAGGTGCTGGCCCAGTTGCTTGAGGGCCTGAAGCCCGGCGCCACCTGGATTGAAAACTCGACGCTGGGGCGCGACGAGATCAGACGGCTAGCCGCGGTTGCGGCCGGCAAGGGCATTCGCACCATGGAGGCCCCGGTGACGGGCGGCGTCCATCTGGCGGCGCGTGGGCAAATCACCGTGCTGGCCGGCGGCGACAAGGACCTGTTCGATCTTCACAAGCCGGCACTCGAAGCGATCGGCGGCAAGATTTTCCACATGGGGCCGCTCGGTTCGGCGGCGGTGATCAAGGTGATCACCAACATGCTGGCCTTCATCCATCTGGTGGCCGACGCCGAAGCCCTGATGCTGGCCAAGCGCGGCGGCCTCGATCTGGCGCAGGCGTGGGCCGCGATCAAGGCCAGCTCCGGCACCAGCTTCGTGCATGAGACCGAAGGCCAGCTTATTCTCAACGGCAGCTACGACATCGCCTTCACCATGGACCTGGCGCTAAAGGATCTGGGCTTCGCCATGAATTTCGGCAAGGAATTCGGGGTTCCCCTGGACCTGGCGAGCCTGACCAACCAGACTTTCATGAAGGGAAGAGCGGCCTATGGCGGCAATGCGCAATCGACGCAAATCGCCAAGCTGCTGGAAGACGTGCTGAACACCGATCTGCGCGCCCCCGGCTTTCCGGCGCGGCTGGAATAGAGAGCAACGATCTCGGACGTTAGTCAGTGAACTGAATTTCCCTCGCCCCATGGGGGCGAGGGCGGGGCCCAACGCGATAGCGTTGGGAGGGTGAGGGGGATCTGGTGCTATCAATTGCGAGACCTGATCCCCCTCATCCTCCCACGCCTGCGGCGTGGGTCCCTCCTTCTCCCCCTTGGGGAGAAAGAAAATACAATCATTCGAAACCGCTTCTACTCACCGCAGCTTTCCTACCTTGTCCATGAAGCGCGCCACGCGGGCGCGGTCGACCGCATTCCAGGTGTTGCCGTCGACCTTGAAATGGGTGCCGACGATGGCGCCGTCGCCGATTTTCAGGATGTCGCCGACATTGTCGAGATTGACGCCGGTGTTGGCGAAGACCGGCGTGTCCTTGACCGCCTGCTTGGCTTCCTTGAGATTGGCGAACTCCACCGCCTCGCCGGTCATCGCACCCGAGACCAGCACCACGTCCGCCAGCGAAGCGAAGACCGCGCTCTTGGCGCGCGCGGCGAGCGAGCGTTCGCCCACCGGCGAAGCGAATTCGGCATTGATGTTGAACATGAGCTTGATGTGGTTGCAACCGGCATCGCCGCGAATCTTGAGCGCCGCCGCCGCATCCGGCACCCACAGGCCCATGTCGCTGTCATAGACGCCGGTGAAGATTTCGCGGGCGAAGCGCGCCTGGGCGGCGACGGCAAGCGAGACGGTCGCCACCGCATCCCACAAATAATTGACGCCCATTGGAATCTTGATGAGCGATTTCAACTGGCCGATCGCCACCGCCATGGCGGCGAGCGTCTGCGGGGTGGCGCGCGTCACATAGGGCCGGTCGCCCTCGTTGCCGAACATCAGGGCATCGACGCCGCCCGCTTGCAGCGCCTCGATGTCGCGCGCCGCGCTGTCGAGGATTTTCGGCATGCCGCCGTCGCGATCGTAAAGGGCGGTGCCGGGAAGCGGCGGCAGATGCACCATGGCGATGATGGGCTTGTGGCTGCCGAAGGTCTGCTTGAGCATGGGAGGAGGCTCCTAGGGTTGTCGCGGCAAGCTACAGGCGCTGGGGCTTTCCGGCAATGGGAGCAACCGGGTTACCAAGGATGCAACTTCCGCTTCACGCCGCGCCTCCACACGTGTAAATTGCCGGCCAAATCGAAGGAGCGAGAATCATGAAGTCCGCGATGAAATCGTTTGCCGTGGCGCTGGCCGCACTGCTCGTGCTCGGCGGCTCGGCGGCCGAAAGCCTGGCGCGCAGCAAGGGCTATTGCCGCGCCTATGCCCGCGATGTAGCCGACGGCAGGGCGAATGCCGGTGATGTGCTGCTCGGAACCGTCGGCGGCGCCATCGGCGGCGCGCTGATCGGCGGCGCCATCAATGGCGGCAAAGGTGCCAGGACCGGGGCCGTGATCGGCGCCGTGGGCGGAACCGTCGCCGGCGGCATCAATGCCAATGACAAATGGCACCGGGTCTACAACCGCGCCTATGCAAGATGCCGCAGCTGGTAGGCTAAGGCGCATTCATCCGGCAGGCGCAAGGTTGCGCCCGGTTGCATTGTCGAACAGGCACAATTGCGAAGCATCGAAGTGAAGCTTGAGCGGCGCGCCGGGCAGCGCGGTGAAGTCCCGCGGCATGCGCACCATGATTTCGGGCCCGCCGGCCCCGCCCAGTTCGCAGACCAGAATGACCTCCGGCCCCAGCACTTCCAGTGCGACGGTGCGCACCGCGACGGGCACGCCGCGCGGCGCGAGATGAAAATCCTCGGGGCGCAGTCCGATCTTCACCGCGCGGCTCGCCGCCGCGCCTGGCAGGGCGGCCAGATGGCCGGGCAGCGCAATCCGCGCCTTGCCGGCAACCGCCACGGGCTTGCCCTTCGCACTCTCGATCCGCCCGTCGATGAGATTCATCGGCGGGCTGGCGAGAAAGCCGGCGACGAAAATGTCGACCGGATTGCGGTAGACCTCGATGGGGGCGCCCACCTGGACGATTTCGCCGTCCTTCATGATGCAGATGCGCTGGCCCATGGTCATGGCCTCGACCTGATCGTGGGTGACGTGCACGATGGTGGTGCCGAGTTTCTGATGCAGCTTGATCAGCTCGGTGCGCATCGCCGCCCTGAGCTTGGCGTCGAGATTGGACAGGGGCTCGTCGAGCAGGAACGCCTGGGGTTCGCGCACCAGGGCGCGGCCCAATGCCACCCGCTGGCGCTGGCCGCCGGAAAGTTGGGCCGGCCGCCGCGCCAGCAGCTCTTCGATGCCGAGCATTTCGGCGATCGCCCGGCTGCGCCGCGCGATCTCGGCCTCGCCGACGCCGCGCAGCTTCAGCCCGAAGGCGAGATTGCCGGCCACCGTCATGTGCGGATAAAGCGCGTAGTTCTGGAAGACGATGGCGATGTCGCGCTCGGACGGGTCGACATCGTTCATCCGCTTGCCGCCGATCGACAGATCGCCGCGGGTCACCGTCTCGAGCCCGGCGATCATCCGGAGCGTGGTGGACTTGCCGCAGCCCGAGGGCCCGAGGAAAATCATGAATTCCCCGTCCTTGATGTCCAGCGACACGTTGCGCACCGCGGCAACGCCATTGCCGTAAATCTTGTCGATGTTGCTGAGTTCGATTGCCGCCATGACCTCAGCTCGCCAGTGAACGCATGTAACGGAACAGATAGGCGGTGAGCGCCAGGATCGCCGCCAGCAGTACCAGCGCCATGGCCGAGGCCTCGCCGATATTCAGGCTGACGAAGGCGGTGCGGTAGATGAAGTAGCTGATCAGGTCGGTGGCGTCTCCCGGACCGCCGCGCGTCATGATGTAGATGAGGTCGTAGGTCTTGATCGCGAAGATGAGACGGATCAAGAGCGTCACGATAATCACCGGCCGCATCAGCGGCAGGGTGATGTAGATGAAGCAGTGATAGGCCTTGGCGCCGTCGACGCGCGCCGCCTCATAGGGCTCCTTCGGCAGGGCCGAAAGGCCCGCCAGCAGCAGCACGATCATGAACGACACCTGATGCCAGATATCGACCATGACGAGGGTCCAGAAGGCTATCGTGGTGTCGCCCAGCCAGTTGACCGGCGGGATGGCGGCGAGGCCGAGGAGATAATTGACGATGCCGAGCTGTGGATGCAGGAACATGCGCCAGATGAGGCCGACAATGATCGGGTTCATCAGCAGCGGGCAGAGCAGGATGGCGTAATAGACCGGCTTGAAGCGCTCGACCCGGTTGAGCATGAGCGCCACGCCGAAACCGAGCAGGAATTCCAGAACCACCACCGCCGCGACGAATTTGAGCGTCACCCAGTTGGCGTGGACGAATTGCGCCTCGCCGACCGCCTTGGCGAAATTCGCGGCGCCGACGAAGGTGTCGAAATTGGGCGAGATCAGCGTGTAATCGAACAGGCTGGTCCACACCGCCCACACCACCGGAAACAGGATGATGAGCAAGAGGGCGGCCAGGCCCGGCGCCGTCATGGCAAGGCCGAAGCGGCGGTCGCGCGAGGCGACCGTTCCGCTATCGGCGTTGCCCGGGGGCGGGGCCATGGCCGTCCTGTTTCCCGTGCGCCTTACTTGAGCTTGCCATCCTTCTTGGCGAGATCGACGAACTCGACGGCGATGGCGTCGAGCGCCTCCTTCGCGCTCTTCTCGCCGGCGACCGCCAGCGACAATTCGCGGCCCAGCACCTCGACGAGTTGCGGGGTGTAGGTGAAGACGGCGAAGTTGTGGCTGGTCAGCAGCATCTGCTTGAGTGCTTGGGCGTAAGGATATTTGGCGTTGACCGCGGGATCGTCGAAGACGTCGGTGCGGGTCGGCGAGCCGCCCTGCAGCGCCCGCTTCGTGGCGATGTCCTTCGATTCGACCCACTTGATGAAGGTCCAGGCGGCATCCGGGTTGGGGCTGGATTTCGGAATGGCCCATCCCCAGGCGCCGTTGAGGCTGCCGCCCGTGTCCGCCGTCGGGCCGGGCACCGGCATGATCTCGACTTTGCCTGGAACGGAAGATTTAGAAGCGTCGTCGATGCCGGTGCGGAAGAAATTATAAGTTATGTAGCTGTAGGCCTTGCCCTGGGCCATGACGTTGAAGGCTTCGTCGAAGGAGAAACTGGCCGCACCCACCGGACCGTATTTGGCGATGTTGGTGACGTATTGTTCGAGCGCCTTGACGCCGGCTTCCGAGTTGAAGGTCGGGTTCCAGTTGGCGTCGTGATATTCGCCGCCATTGGCGAACAAGTAGTTCGACCATTCCATGGCGATCGGATCGGGGCGCAGGCCCTGATTGACGACGCCATACATGCCGTCCTTGGTGAAGAATTCGACCTGCTTCAGATATTCGTCCCAGGTCTTCGGCACGCCGAGATCCATGCCGTATTTGGCCTTGAAATCCGCCTGGTTCTTGGCGTCGGCCAAGAGGTCCTTGCGGTACAGGAGGCCCATGGCATAGTTGTAGAAGGGCAGCATGTAGGTGACGCCGTCGACGTGGCCGACCAGGTCCATCAGCGCCGGCACGTAGACGGAAGTGTCGACGCCGTCGGCCTTGATGCGGTCGTCGAGCGGCTGCAGCCAGCCGGCCTTGGTGAACTCGCCCACCCAGTAGAAATCGACCACCAGGGCCGAATAGCTGCCCTGCGATGCCGCCAGCTGCGGCACCAGCTTGGTGTGCATTTCGGCGTAGTTGACCACTTCCAGATTGACCTCGATGCCGGTCGCGGCGGTGAATTCCGGCAGCAGCGTCTTGACATATTCGGTATCGGGAACTCCCTCCATGAGGATGTTCACGGTTTCCGCATAGGCGGTGCCGGACAGTCCGGCGGCGAAGGCGGCGCTCAACAGCAATTGTCTGATCATCCTAGTCCTCCCGTATCCACGGCCCTTGTTGCAGGGGCGACTTCACTTGAGGGCGCCAAGCGAAAGCCCTTTGATCAGGTATTTGCGCAGGAACGGCATGAGCGCAAATACCGGAATGAGGGAAACCACGGTTGCCGCGGCGAGCGGCGCAATCTCGGTTCCGGCATGGGTTTCGAGCCCGGCCAGCCCGATCGGCAGAGTTTGCGTCGCCGGGCCGCTGAACACCAGCGCGAACAGAAACTCGTTCCAGCTCAGAATGAAGCCGAGAAGGCCGGCGGCCAGGAGGCCGGGGGCGGCGACCGGCACGGCGATCTTGATGAAGGCCTGCCAGCGGCTGGCGCCGTCGGTGCGGGCCGCCTCCTCGAGCGTTGCCACGTCGCCCTCGAAGAAGGACACCAGCATCCAGGCGAGGAACGGCAGGCTGATCGTCAGATGCGAGAGGATCAGGGCGACGCGGCTTTGCATCAGGCCGGCGGCCAGGAACAGGGCGAAGAGCGGCAATACCAGAATGATGGGCGGCAGCATCTGGCTGGCCAGGATGCCGAGCCTGATCCAGATGCCGCCGGTCTTGAAGCGGGCGAAGGCATAGGCCATGGCGGTGGCCAGCGGCAAGGAAATGGCGGTCGAGGCGAGCGCCACGGCGAGGCTGTTCAGGAACCAGACCGCGAAGGGCTTGTCCTGGAAGATGATGACATAGTTCTCCAAGCCGATATGACCGATCTCGGGCGGAATCTTGTAGGCGGTGAGCTTGTCGGTGAAACTGACCCGCAGAATCCAGACGAGCGGCAACAGGATGATCAGCGAGAAGACCGTCAGCCCCGCGTGCGGCAAGATTTGGCCCGTCCGGTATTTCATCGCCTAATCCATCCTGACGCCGCCGGTGACGTTGAGCGCCTCGCCGGTGATGAAGCCCGCCATGTCGCTGGCCAGAAACACCACGGTCTTGGCCACGTCGTCGGCTTCCTCGATGCGGCACATCGGCGTCATGGCGATATATTCGTCGTAAACCGCCTGCGGGCTCAGATCGCGCAGCTTCGCTTCCCAGAGAATTTCGCGCGACTGCATGCCGGTCTTGACCAGGCCCGGACAGACGCAATTGACCCGGATGCCTTGGGCCGCCACTTCGCGGGCCAGCGCCTGGGTGAAGCCGAGGACCGCGAATTTGCTGGCCGAATAATGGGCGAGAAGCGGTGCTCCGGCCTTGGCGGCGAGCGAGGCGGTGTTGACGATGACGCCCTTGGTGGCGGTCTTGAGAAAGTGCCGGACCGCCCATTGGTTGGTCAGGAACACGCCGCGGGTATTGACGTCGAAATTGAAGTCCCATTCCGCGTCGGTGAGGTCGACGACCGGGTTCATGGTGGAAACGCCGGCATTGGCGCACAGGATATCGAGGCCGCCCAGGGCGGCGGTGAGGTCGGCAAAACTTTGCTCGACGCTGGCGCGCGAGCGCACGTCGATGCCGCCGGCCAACCCGCCGATCTTCGCCGCCGCTGCCTTGGCGGCAGCCTCATCGAGGTCGGCGATCGCCACCTTGACGCCGGCTTCCGCCAGCCGCGCCGCGATGGCGAAACCGATCCCCGCGGCGCCGCCGGTGACGATGGCGCGCTTGCCCTTCAGATCGCCGAGCATCAAGCCTTATCCCCGGAACGGCGCGCAATATTCATCAGAAACGCCGCCTTGGCAATGACCGGCAAAAAAGGCCGGAGGGAGATCTCCGGCCTTTGAGCTCCGCCGGCGGCAGGTCGTAGAGGTTCTTGTCTATGGCATCGCCGGGATGGATCTTGTTGCTGATACCGTCGAGGCCGGCCATCAGCAGGCGAAACAGCCCCACAGCTTGCGTAGCGCCAAAAGAGTTGACTTTACGTATTACAGATCGCAGTTTGCGATGGCTTTTTTGAACCGGCGGGGCATGATATTCAATCGTAGCGATCTTGCGGCGTCACAAAACCAGTGGCGATCCAGCGCCGATATCAGTGACAAGGCCGAAGCGCACAACATCGATTTCGATGAACGCATGTCGCCCGCGCGTCTCGGTGAAATTGAGGCTGCATTGCCGCCGCTTGGGCCAACGGCGAGCTTGCGGAAAGCTCTGACTGTTCACGCAAGAATGGTGAATTGGGTCGGCGGGCGGCGAATTCCTCCGGCGTTCCAGGCGTCGAACGATGTGGCGAAGTTCCCGAGATTTTTGCCGCAGAGGCTGATACGGCTTGAGCTGCTGGACTGGCCGCTGGGGCTCTGGAGGCACAGCTTCGATGACCTGGCCAAAGTCTTCGCGGACCCATCCCATGCCGCCCAGGCGGCGGTCGAGACATTTCTCGATCATTGGAACCGCGAGCGCGACAACCGGCCGGTATTTGCCGTGTTCAAGGATGAGGTCCTGGACGAGATTGGCGATACGCAGTGGACCAGCAAACTGCGCGACCGGCTGGGCCTGCCTTATCCCCAGAACGCACCGGTGGCGCTCATGGAATATGATGCGGAAGATGTCGTAAAGGCGGCAAAGGGCGTTTCTGGTCTCGCTTTCCCCGCGAGTATTCCCACGGCTTTCGATCAGGAGCCCAATGCGCAGTTCTTTCCCACACCTGTGGAATTGCCCCACGGCTGTCCGATGGGACTCGAGATTATCCATGACGACAATGATTTGCTTGCGGAAATCCTCCATTTCCGGTTAACCTATCGGCGCGATCATATGAGGGCTCTGGGGCGGATTGACACCGCTCCTCCAGCAAGCGATATCCGCACCATGCGCAACCAGCACCTCGATGCCTTGCACCTTGTAACACTTCGTGAAACCTTCGGGACACGGCTGTGATCCTTGCAGCCGAGCGCCAGATGGATTCGCCCGCACAGGATTGGTTCCTTGCACTGCACGCCGCGCCGCACGATGCGGCGGCGGAGTTCATGGCGGGCCATGTGCGCATTCCACCCTATCACGGCCTGGCTGCGCGGAGTCTTGCTCTGGCGCTGTTCGAGCCCCTGGCGGAAGATCATCCTGCGCGCCTCGCCTTCGATAAGGGTCTCTGGGCTTGGTTGGAGGAGCGGCGAAAGGCGGGCGTGACAGCGGCTTCGGACCTTGCCTTCGAGCGGGATATCGCGGCGGCCTCGGAAGCCTTTGATCTTGTGGGTCTGCTTGAATTGCCCAGATGCGCGATCGATCTTCGCGAGCGCTTTCTACTTTGGAACAGCTGGGCCGCGCGGCTTGCCGCCACGCCGCAGCGCGATGGTCGCTTTGCCTTCTGGCGCGCCCTGGCGCTGACCCAGCGGGCCGTGGCGAGAGCCGCACCGTCGCTGAATGCCTTCGCGCTCGAACCCCATTGGCTGGGAATCTGCGAAGGTGCGGGCCGGCGCTATCCCGCCGCCTATCTGGGGATTGGCCTTCTCGGCCTGCAACTCCTGCCCAACCGCGGCGACGTTCCTGAGGTGATCCCTTGGATGACCGGCCTCGCCCGCTGGGCCGCCGCACAGAATCCGTCAGTGGCGGAGTTCAAGAAGCAGTGGTGGGCATTGAGGGTGCTTTACCCACGCATCAAGACCTTGCGCGAGGTGCTGCCCGAGTTGCTGGAAAAGCTGAATGAGAACGGGCCGCGCGAGGCGATTTGCAATTTTTGGCTTTCGGATGTTGGGTACAGAACGAGCAAGATTGATGCGCTGCCGCCGAAGCACTATCCACGCTATCCCGATCCACGTGAGATCGATGAACTAGTCAAGCAGTTTGCTCAACCGTTTGCCACCATTAAGCCGCTGATCGAGCAGCGCATTGCTGAGCGCAGGGAATATGCCGAAGTAACTGGGAACGGCGATTTCGTTGTAAAGTCCGCGTGCAGGATGGGCATGGCGTTAATTGACGAGCGTGAAGCCCTTGCCGAACGGGGAGCGATGGCCGAAAGCCTGGCGCGTGAAGCGCTGGTCTGGCAGCCCAATAGTCACTACGGCTGGGCCTTGTGGTGTGAGGCGCTGGAGGCCCAGGGCTATCTGGATGCCGCCGAGGACCTGCGCTGGGAAACCATCCGCCGCTATCCCCATAATCCGAATTGGCGCACCCAGCTCGCATTGTTTCTCACTCGCCTGCCGGGCCGCGCTGCCGAGTCCGAGGCTGTGCTTGCCGAAACCATCCGGCGCTTCCCGGACAACGTCGTGGCGCGCACCCAGCTGGCGGAGTTGCTGATTGACGGCAACCGGATTCCCGAAGCGCAAGCCGTGGTCAGTGATGCGGAAACCGCGGGATTTATAGATGCGGCGATCTATGACCTGAAGGCGCGCCTACTTTATCATAGCGGCGACGGGGCCGCGGCGATTGTTGCTTTGCAGCAAGGTCTCGATCATCACACCAACAGTGGAATATTGGCGGCGCACCTCGACATGCTGCAGAAAGGTATTCCAATTGCCCTGCGTTCAAAAGCCTCACGAGACCATCAGCTCATACTCGCCGCCCAAACGAAGGGCAGAGACCTGCCGCTCTTCACACTTGGCCGCTTGCGCAAGGCGGCTGAGGCAGGTTCATCAAAGGCGGCGCGGGAGGTGGTAAAGGCGGCGCTGGCACAGGACCCCAACATCGCCTACGCCCGCTATCTCGACAACCCGTCGAACACGTCAAACCTCTTTGCCGCTCGTTTCATCGCTGCTATCAAGACCAAGGACCCGGCGGCGCTCGATACGCTCGGCGAAGACACAAGCGCCGACGAAGCCTTGATTGACTTCGCCCGCGCCTATCTCTTCAAGGACGCAGGCGCCGCGGCGCGCTGCCTGGCGTGGCGCGAGGACGCCGAAGCCGGCGAGTCTCATTCCACTCAGGTCCTGAAATCTTTCCTCAAGCTGCGTCTCGGCCACAAACTCGCAGAAGCGCAAACCGGGGCAGACTTCATCGCCCTTATCGCGGACAACGACAATTTCCGCGAAGACCTGATCGAATCCACCGTTGCAGGCCTTGACCTCGCTCTTGCTGCCTGAAACAAAAAAAGGCCGGAGTTTCCTCCGGCCTTCGAGTTTCAGGGAGCCCTTCGAGGCGAGGGCTTTTGCCCTCGCACCTCGGGATGACGCCACTTACACCGAATAATACATGTCGAACTCGACCGGATGCGGCGCCATTTCGTAGCGCATGTTCTCTTCCATCTTGAGTTCGATGTAGCTGTCGATCTGGTCGTCGGAGAAGACGCCGCCCTTCTTGAGGAAGTCGCGGTCGCGGTCGAGGCAGGCCAGCGCCTCGCGCAATGAGCCGCAGACCGTCGGAATACCCTTCAATTCCGCCGGCGGCAGGTCGTAGAGGTTCTTGTCCATGGCATCGCCGGGATGGATCTTGTTGCTGATACCGTCAAGACCGGCCATCAGCAGGGCGGCGAAGCACAGATAGGGATTGGCGGCGGGATCGGGGAAGCGGACCTCGACGCGCTTGGCCTTGGGATTGCTGGTGTGCGGGATGCGGCAGGAGGCCGAGCGGTTGCGCGACGAGTAGGCCAAGAGCACCGGCGCCTCGTAGCCCGGCACCAGCCGCTTGTAGGAGTTGGTGGTGGGATTGGTGAAGGCGTTGCAGGCCTTGGCATGCTTGATGACGCCGCCGATGAAATACAGGCAGAGCTCCGAGAGATCGGCATACTGATTGCCCGCCATCTGCGGCTTGCCGTCCTTCCAGATCGAGAAGTGGCAGTGCATGCCCGAGCCGTTGTCGCCGAACACCGGCTTCGGCATGAAGGTGGCGGTCTTGCCGTAAGCATGCGCCACGTTGTGGATGGCGTATTTGTAGATCTGCATCTGGTCGGCCATGGTGGTGAGCGTGTTGTATTTCATGCCGAGCTCGTGCTGGGCGGCCGCCACCTCGTGGTGGTGCTTCTCGACCGACACCCCCATCTCGGCCATCACCGAAAGCATTTCCGAGCGCATGTCCTGGGCCGAGTCCTGCGGGTTCACCGGGAAATAGCCGCCCTTGACGCGCATGCGGTGGCCCAAGTTGCCGGTCTCGTATTCGGTGTCGGTATTGGTGGGAAGCTCGATCGAGTCGAGCTTGAAGCCGGTGTTGTAGGGCGAGGAGGCAAAGCGCACGTCGTCGAAGATGAAGAATTCGGCTTCCGGGCCGACATAGACCGTATCGCCCACCTTGGTCTGCTTGACATAGGCCTCGGCGCGCTTGGCGATCATGCGCGGATCGCGGGCGTAGCCTTCGCCCGTGGTGGGCTCGAGAATGTCGCAGAACACCGCCATGGTGGTCTGCGCATAGAACGGGTCCATGTGGACCGAGGCGGGATCCGGCATCAGCACCATGTCGCTCTCGTTGATCGCCTTCCAGCCGGCAATCGACGAGCCGTCGAACATCAGGCCCTCGGCCCAGGCCTCCTCGCCCATCTGCGAGACGTCCATGGTGAGATTCTGCATCTTGCCGCGCGGATCGGTGAAGCGGAGGTCGACGTATTTCACCTCCTTGTCCTTCATCATCTTCATGACGCCCGCGGCGTCGAGTGGCTTCGTCATGTTGGCTTCCTCTTTGCTTGGGAGTTGCGGATCAGAGCGCGTCCGGACCGGATTCGCCGGTGCGGATGCGGATGGCCTGTTCGATGTTGGAGATGAAAATCTTGCCGTCGCCGATGCGCCCGGTGCGGGCCGCGTTCTGGATGGCTTCCACCGCCTTGTCGACGAATTCGTCGGCCAGCACCACTTCGATTTTCACCTTGGGCAGGAAATCGACGACATATTCGGCGCCGCGATAAAGCTCGGTGTGGCCCTTCTGGCGGCCGAAGCCCTTGGCCTCGGTGACGGTGATGCCCAGAAGCCCCACTTCCTGCAGCGCCTCTTTGACTTCATCGAGCTTGAACGGCTTGATGATGGCTTCGATCTTCTTCATGTCTGTGATTGCCTCGTCTTGTTCCGTTGCGCGTTTGCACGACTCGTGCCAGACGGGACTTTTTTGAATATCAATGGCTTACGAGATATTTGCGCAGCATGCCAAAATATCCAAGAGGAAAAAATAGGCAAGCTGCAAATTAGTTAGGCATCGCCCAGTGGATAAAATCAGACGTTTGGAACCCGGATAAGTCTTACAAGCCGGCTCTCTCGGGTGCCAGAAAAGCGTCAGCAACGATGCTGGCTCGGAGTCTGCAAAATGTCCGCTTACCCCTTGATTGCGGAGCAATTGCCAAGCCGTGAAATCCGACGCGATGGGCCAGGGGGCGGATGTCGAAAGCTTCCACCTCTCTGGCTACGGGTTCATAAGTCCGCGCCCCCGGCTCAACAACTTTTCGCCCCGCGATTACTCGCCCTCCATCGGCTGGAAAATTGCGGCGGTCAAGGCTGGCAAGGCCGCCGCGTTAGCCAGGGCTAATTGACCGCAACCGTAACTCGCAGGTAGGTCGCTGGAATTGACGTCGTATCCTTGCTTGAGCTTTTGTTCTGGCTGTCGAACAAAACTTCCAGCTCTCTTTGCAGGTCGCCGGCCTTGCCGTTCTTTTCAGCTGCCTCAAATGCATTCATGGTCGGCCCGTAGAATTTCCTGAATGCATCCACGAACTTTGCCGGCGCGCCGGGAAACTCAAAGGTGAAGGTTTCTCTTGCGAAGGAAACATTCTCCTTGGGTATTCCCGCACCCGAGAATCGTTCGATCACGTTGCTTTCAACGCCCCAAGTCATCGGGCTGATGAAGCCTTCCGGCGGTGGCGGCGAGTAAGCGGAACTTACTTTCAGGATTTGGGCTACCAATGTCGGGTCATTTGGAATCCAGTTTCCCATGACGATCCGACCTCCCGGTCGAGTTACGCGCACCATCTCCTTGGCCACGTCGAACGGCCTGGGCGCAAACATGGCGCCAAAGATGCTCACCACCAAGTCAAAGGAATCGTCTTTGAGTTCGTGAAGGCTGGATGCATCGCCTTCTTGAAACCTGCAATTGGTCAAACCCGCTTCTTTTGCGCGTTTGTTCCCAGCTTCAACCAGATTGCTGGCAATATCGACACCGAGGACGTTCGCTCCAAGCTTTGCTTCCGGTAGTGCAGTTGTTCCGTCGCCGCATCCCAAATCCAGAACCTTGAGACCTTTGGCGATTCCAAGTCCCTTGGCGAGAGTCTCGCCGCTCTTTCTCATACTTTGTGCAATGCGCGTGAAGTCGCCTTTTTCCCAAAGTGCTTTGTTGGGATTCATGGCCATGTTCCTCCTCCTTGGCTTTTTGCGCGAGCGTCAGCCCAGCTTTCGCCCGATGAGTGGCGTTCCCGTCCACTCCGAGCGCAAGTTAAGTACCAACCCGCAATTTTGTCGAGCGGTTTTCAACAAGATCGGCCACAAGCGGATATAGTCCGGTCATCCAGCCTTCTCTACTCCAGTTTTCCGTGTGCCAACCACTTGGCGCAAGCAGGCCCAAGTTCTTTCAAAGTTTTGGCTTCATAGGCCCTGACCTCTGCCGCACTCAACGTATCTCGCCAGCGGCCATTGGTTCCCTTGTTGATAAATGTCTTGGCGCCGCCGTTCCACATGACGCCACCACGCGGGGCGGCCAGTTCGGCATGGGCTTTCATATAGTCGAAGGTACAATGCTCGACGATTTTCGAGAAGGAGGCCGCGTCCGGCTTAATCTCGAGAAAATCCGCGATCTGCCGGATTGAACCCACCAGATCAGTCTTCATGTCGTTGAAGTGGATTGGCATGACGTTGGGCAGATCGCGGATCGCCCACCAAGAGCGGATGTTCTCCCAGACCGGCCAATAGGGATACCCATCACCGTCGAACCAACCAGTGTAGAACTCATGCACATTGTCTGAACCCCGTTCGAGTCGTGGACCAACACGGCCTGGCGTGTTGTTGAATGCGTCGAAATAGTCATCAGTCGCATTGATATGATGGTTAAACAGGCTCCATGCCGCGTCACGGCCGTCGCGGCCAATGAAGATGTATTTGGCCTTGGGCGAGAATACCAGCGCATCAACCGGCAAATGGGTCTTGATGAAGCGGCGGTTGGACAGGTGCTCCAGGCCAGCAATGGCTTCCGGCGGCATGATGCGCAGATCGACCCATGGTGAGAGATGGGCGACATTGATGTCTTCGGCGCCGTTAAAGACCAGTTGACCTACAATTTGCTGCATCCACGTGGTGCCAGACTTGGCATAAGTGGCAATCACGATATCATCGTCGCGGAATTTGAAATTGTTCCACACGGTTGAGTTCATGTGGTGATTGTGCATCTCACGTGTTTTTTTCGGCCACGCGATTTTAGCATTTGCGGGTCGAGTTGTTTTGGTTCTAAGATTTGAAACCTTCGACTTGATAGTCTTAGCTTTTAATGCCTTGGAGTTAATGGCCTTAGCTTTTTTCGGATTAACCTTTGCGGCTTTAGGTTTTGTGGACCTTGCCCTCACCTGTTTGGTTTTTACGGATTTGGACTTGGTAGTTTTCGCTTTTGCCTTTACGGCCTTAGCCTTCACAGCCATGTTAGTCCCCCCTTGTGTGGCCTCTTTTCATCAATTGATCGGCTCTTGGTGACTGAAGCTACTTCCATTGCCTTGCGACGACAAGGCTAGACAACAATGATAGATTTTTCAATCTAAGTGTTTGGGCAATGTCCGCAATGGGTCAAAGAGAGAAGAGCGGTGGCTTTCACGCCCTGTCTGTTGTGCATCCTAAAGCGGACGAATTGCTGGTGCGTGCCGTTCAGACGTCTTGGGTAAGACCCGGTCGCGCAGACCGAGTAGCCGACGGCTTGGCGCAGGGTACCTTCTGTCGGACTTTCACCACTAGCGGCGTGCTGGAGCGATAGCAGCTATGGGCGCCGCGAATACCGCATGGGCGGCGGCATCCACCGGCCGATGCCTGATCTTGGCCACGGGCGGGTAGGTACCCGTGTGATTGGCGCCCTTCCAGTTCCTCGCGGGACGGACGGGCCGACGCTCGAAGCCCCCGCCGCAATTGGGGCAGACATTGTGCAGAAGCTCCTGAGCACAGGCCGCGCAATAGGTGCATTCGAAGGAACAGATCATCGCGTCGTCCGCATCGGGCGGCAGCGGTTTGTTGCAGTTCTCGCAGGCGGGGCGAAGTTCAAGCATGGGGGCCTCTGGAGATTTGCAGAAACCCTGCCTGCACGGCATCGCTATCGCCAGCGCCAATTTCACCCGGAAGCCACAGACCGCATCACGTCTTCAGATGATTGATCAGTTCCGCCAGATCCTTCGTGCGGATCTCATCGAGTTTTTCGTGCAGCGCCATGATCTCGATTTCGGCCTTGAGGTTCACCTCGTAGTCATGGGTGGCCTGCAGCCGGTCCTTCGCCGCGAGCCGGTTCTGCGACATCATGATGATCGGCGCCTGCACGGCGGCGACAAGCGACAGGAACAGGTTGAGGAGGATATAGGGGTAGGGATCGAAAGCCTCGCCCGACCTCGCGAGAACGACTGAATTGAGAACGATCCATGACGCCAGCGCGGCACCGAAGATGATCAGGAAGGTCCATGAGCCGCCGAAGGACGCCACGCGATCGGCCAGCCTGCCACCGAAGCCCTGTTCCGTTTCGTAGTCCGCGTTGATGTTGCGCGAGACGGCGAGACGCTTTGCCACGCGTTCGATCACATGGCGCTCGCGCGGCGGCATATCATCGTAGCCCATGTCGAGAATGCGTTGGGCCAAGAGCTTGACCGCTTCATTGGGTTGAGTCGTCATGGGGCCTCCTAAAGTCTGCACATTGGCAATGTCTTCGCCCAATCAGAAGCTTTTGCAAGTCATTGGCGCAAGGCCCGCTGGGTGACTATGCTGCGGCCATGCATGAACTTCTCACCCCCGCCGAAATGTACCGCGCCGATGCATTGGCCGTGGAGCGGGGCTGCCAGTCCATAGCACTCATGGACAATGCGGGACGCGCCGTGGCGGAGGAAATCTTGCGCCGCTACGGGGCGCGGGAGACTCTGGTGCTCTGCGGTCCCGGCAACAATGGCGGCGATGGTTTCGCGGTGGCCCGCTATTTGAAGCGTTGGGGCTGGCCGGTGCGGCTGGCGCTGCTTGGCGAACGAACTGCGCTCAAAGGCGAAGCGGCGGCCATGGCGGCGAAATGGGACGGGCCGATTGCAACGCGCATCGATGTGCGGGGAGCGGGGCTGATCGTCGATGCGCTGTTCGGCGCCGGTCTCGCGCGCGATTTTCCACAAGACCTCGCGGCGGCGATCAACGGCGCGGGGGTTCCGGTAGTTGCCGTCGATGTTCCTTCCGGATTGGATGGCGCAACGGGGCGGCCGCGCGGCGCGAGCGTTCGGGCCGATGTGACGGTCACCTTCTTTCGCAAGAAGCCGGGCCATGTGCTGATGCCGGGCCGGGCGCTGTGCGGCGAAGTGGTGGTGGCCGATATCGGCATTCCGGCGAGCGTTCTTGGCGAGATTAAGCCGCAGCTTGTGGAAAATGTCCGGCCCGTGCTGCCGAAGCCGGACGCGGCGGATCACAAATACCGCCGCGGCCATGCGATAATCGTCTCGGGCGGACCGCTCAATACCGGTGCCGCACGGCTGGCGGCCCAGGCGGCGCTGCGGATCGGGGCAGGGCTTGTGACCATCTCCGGCAGCCGCGAGGCGCTGGCCGTTCACGCGGCGCATGTGACCGCCATCATGCTGTCGGCCCAGGACCTCGGCCTGCTGCTCGATGACCGGCGCAAGAACGCCGTGTGCATCGGACCCGCCGCGGGAACCGGGCACGAGACCCGCAGCCGGGTGCGCGCCGTGCTGGCCAGCGGGGCCGCCACGGTTCTCGACGCCGATGCCTTGACCGCCTTCGCACCCGATCCGGACGAGCTCTTTGCGGCAATCGCGGAATTGCCGGACCGGCCGGTTGTCATGACCCCGCATGAGGGTGAATTCGCGCGGCTCTTCAATGACCTGCCGGAGGATTCCGACTCAAAGCCTGAACGTGCCCGGAAAGCCGCGAAACGGGCCGGCGCCGTGATCCTGCTCAAGGGCCCCGATACGGTGATCGCTCACCCCGACGGCCGCGCCGCCGTCAACACCAATGCGCCACCATCGCTGGCGACCGCCGGCTCCGGCGATGTGTTGGCGGGGATGGTGACCGGACTCCTCGCCCAAGGCATGGGCGGCTACGAGGCGGCTCGCGCCGCCGTCTGGTTGCATGGCGAGGCGGCGAACCGGCATGGCGGCGTACGAGTCACGGCCGAGGAACTACCGGCACTGATTTCCGCCTGAGCGGCCACATCCGCCAGCCTGCCACGCATATTCAGGGTTTGGGGGCTTCGTTGGTGGTTGGTGGAGTCATTGTTGGGTGCGTTTTACACTGTGTCTCTTGACTTAGCGTAAGAGCTGGGTGACAGTGCATTGGGCCGCAGTTCATATTGGGCACCATTTCCAAGCCTTGGGAGGCTTTCGCTAGAGGGGGGTGTTGTAATGAAAACAGTTCTTTGCGCTGCTATTGGGTTAGGACTCATGGCGTCGAGTTCGTTGGCGGCGCGTGTTAATTTTCTCGGCGCAGCCTGTATTACGTCGGTTACGCCCGAATGCACCGTTGAAGGTTGGGATGTCGGACAGTGCTTTGAAATGCGTTATCGGCCACCAAACTTGGGCGACAATGGTCCGATCACGAGCATCGGCTTTGCATATGATTTCGCGGCTTCGAATTTCACGCTAGGTTCCGGCAGCCTTGTGGGAACAACCTATCGGACAGTCACTAGCACTCACATTTTCAGCATCACTCGCCAATTTCCCGCGTCGATGAGATTGACAAAGCAAACCCCCAGCGATCTCACTACGGCACAATCGATAAGCGTAATCGGAAACATAAAGGACTTTGACGTGCCCAATTGCACTCTGCAGTTCAAGGGATCGGTTCAGCGACGGCCCTGAGGCGGCAGCTACAAACTAGAGTACTTTGCATCTCGCCTGAATTATGGCAGGTTTCTTCGTGTTCGCTACTCGACCGCCCAATCTGAATGGAATCAATGTGCTGAGGCTGCGTGGCGAGGCGGCAAACCGTGGCGGCGTGCGAGTCACGGCCGAGGAACTGCCGGCACTGATTTCCGCCTGAACCGCCGTCTGGTTGCATGGCGAAGCGGCGAACCGGCACGGCACAGTCGGGTTGACAGCGGAGACTCCGGCCCTGTGGGCGGCGGTGATCTCGCTGGGGGCGGGGATCATCATGCTCGGCATTTCGCACGCCGTCGAAAGTGCGTCCGCCAGCGGTGGGCCGGTTCTGCACTTCACGCTCACATCCGGTTTCGTCTCCTACGTCGTGCCGAATTTTCTGACCTTCGCGGCGATCCCCAAGATCGGCAGCGGACTGGCGGCCATCATGTTCGCGCTGTCGCCGGTGGTGACGGCCCTCCTGTCGATGCTGCTGCGGATACGGCCGCCGAGCCTGCTTGGTTTGGCGGGCATCGGCCTTGGACTGGCGGGTGCCCTGGTCATCATCGCCGCCAGGAATGCCGATTTCGCGGCGGGCCAGTCCGTCTGGCTACTGCTGTCGGTCCTCATCCCCATATTTCTCGGGCTCGGCAATGTCTACCGCACCATGGCCTGGCCGAAGGGGGCCGGACCCATGCGGCTTGCCGCCCTCACCAACCTTGCCGCCGTTGCACCATTGCTGATCGCCGCCGCGCTCTATCCGGGCGGCATCGATGCCGCGCCGCTGCTGGCGGTTCCGGGCCTCGTGGCGGCGCAATTAGCGATCTCGGCCACCATGTTAGCGATGTTTTTCCGTCTTCAGCAGGTGGTCGGGCCAACCTATCTCAGCCAGATCGGTTACGCCGCCGCCGCCGTCGGCTTCGGCGTGGCGGTTCTGGGCGAGACCTATCCGGCCATGTGTGGGCCGGCGTGGCCGTGGTGGCGGCCGCGATTGCGCTTTCCACGCTCGCCCAATGGCGCGGCACGAGGGGCTGAAAGGCGCCGATGTTATGTCAGGTATTGCTTGACAAATGTAAGGTTATGACTTACACATGACCGGTGATCAAGTCGTTTCGCAGCAAAGGTTTGTCGGAGCTTTGGTCGAAAGACCGGACATCGAAAATCGACCGCCGAATGCACGAACGCATTCTGCAACGGCTCGATGCGCTCGATGCCGCCGAAAAGGTCGAGGATTTGAATGTGCCGAGTTTCGACTTTCACCCGCTGAGAGGTTTTGTTCCAACGCGTTACACTATTCACATCAATGGCCCTTGGTGCATTACCTTCGAGTTCATCGATGGCAATGTTTACCGGGTCGACTTCGAGCAATATCATTGAGGATGCTTTTTATGACCGACATCTTCGCGACCCGCAGCAAGACTCGCAGACCAACTCCCCCGGGAAAGGTTCTGGCGGAGGATGTTTTGCCCGCGACAGGCAAAAGCAAGACCGAGATTGCCAAGCTCCTCGGCGTCTCGCGCCAGACGCTTTACGATATTTTGGATTGCAAGCAGCCCATCACGCCGCAAATGGCGGTCCGCATCGGAAAACTTTGCGGCAACGGTCCGAGACTGTGGCTCAATATGCAATCCGCGCACGACCTCTGGAAAGCCCAGCAAACCGTCGATGTATCCAAAATTCCAACCCTTGAAACGGCTTGAAATCGCCGGGGTAACGACCTCCATTTTCTCCGCTAGCCTCCCCATATCCGCTCTGCTATAGACCGCGCCGATTGCAACGGCCCGATGCTACCGGCAGCGCGCGGGCGTGGTGAAATTGGCAGACACGCAGGATTTAGGTTCCTGTGGGGAAACCCGTGGGGGTTCAAATCCCTCCGCCCGCACCAAGCGCGCCGTGGCATTAAGCCGCCACCGGATTCAATCTGAACAAGAGCGATGCACATGCAGGTTACCGAAACTCTGAGCTCCGGCCTGAAGCGCGAATTCAAGGTCGTGGTCGACGCCGCCGAGCTCGACAGAGAGCTCAATTCCAAGCTCCACGAACTGGCCGGCCGCGCCAACATCAAGGGCTTCCGGCCGGGCAAGGTGCCGGTGCCGCATCTGAAGCGCGTCTATGGCAAGTCGGTCATGGCCGAAGTGGTGCAGAAGACGATCGACGACCAGTCGAAGCAGGTGCTGGCCGAGCGCAAACTGAAGCCCGCCTACCAGCCGGAAGTGAAGCTGCCGCAGGACGAGGCGGAAGTGAACGCCGTCATGGACGGCAAGGGCGACCTTTCATTCTCGCTCGCTTTCGAGGTGATCCCGGATTTCGAACTGAAGGATGTCTCCGACCTGGCGCTGACCCGCCATGCGGTCGAGGTGACGGAAGCCCATATCGGCGAGGCGCTCGGCCGCGTCGCGGCCCAGTCCAAGTCGTTCGAGGCCAAACCCGAGGGTGCGGCGGCCGGAAAGGGCGACCGGCTCACCATCGGCTTTGTCGGCAAGATCGATGGCAAGGCCTTCGACGGCGGCACGGCGGAAGATGTGCCGCTGGAAATCGGTTCCGGCCAGTTCATTCCGGGCTTCGAGGACCAGCTCACCGGCGCCAAGGCGGGCGCGGAGAAGCTGGTCAAGGTGACTTTCCCCGAGAGCTATGGCGTCAAGGAACTGGCCGGCAAGGCGGCCGAATTCGACGTCAAGGTCAAGGCCGTCGAGACGCCCAAGGAGGCGGTCATCGACGACGAATTCGCCAAGAAAATGGGCTTCGAGGACCTCGCCAAGCTGAAGGACACGATCAAGACCCGGTTGGCCGAGGAATTCGGCCGCATGGCGGCGATGAAGCTGAAGCGCGACGTGCTCGATGCGCTCGACGCCATCTACAGTTTCGAACTGCCGGAAAAACTGGTCGAAGCCGAGTTTAACGGCATCTGGAAAGCGCTTAGTGCCGAAATGCAGCGGGCGGGCAAGAGCTTCGCCGATGAAGGCACCAGCGAGGACGATGCCGGCAAGGAATATCGCGCCATCGCCGAGCGCCGGGTGCGCCTCGGCCTGGTGCTGGGCACCATGGGCGAGAAGGAAGGCGTGGCCGTCACCGAGCAGGAATTGCAGCAGGCGCTCTTGACGCGGGCCCGCCAGTTCCCCGGCCAGGAAAGGCGGGTGTTCGACCATTACCGCAAGAACGCCGGCGCCATCATGGAATTGCGCGGGCCGATCTTCGAGCAGAAGGTGGTCGATCTGATCGTCTCCCGGGCCAAGCTCGCCGACAAGGCAGTGAGCCGCGACGAACTCCAGGCCATGGTCCAGGACGAGGACGAGAGCGATCACGTCGCCCATGTCCACGATCACGCCGATGAGCACGACCACGGCGACGAGCCCGGCCATGATCATGACCATGACCATCATGGCCACGATCATCAACACGGCCACGATCACCATGACCACGATCATGCCCATGGCGGCGACCACGGCCACGGCGCCAGCCCCAAGCCGCGCCGGACCTCGCCGTCGAGCAGTGGCTGACGCGTCTGCAATTCTCCTTGCGGGAAGAAGGAAAACGGCTCCGCTTTACCACTTTTGCGAAGGGGCTTCCCTGAGCGCGGGGCCTCACCTATCTATGCTGCGAACGCCGCCGCACCGATTCACGAGAGACCAGACCCCATGCGCGACCCCGTCGAATACCTGACCACCGGTTCCTTCTGGCCCTCCGTCATCCAGCAGGAGGCGCGCGGCGAGCGCGTCTATGACCTGCCGTCGCGGCTTCTGCGCGAGCGCATCATCTTCATCACCGGCGCCATCGACGACAATGTCGCGGCCTCCGTGTGCATGCAGCTTCTCTTCCTCGAGGCCGACAACCCGAAGAAGGAGATTTCCATGTACATCAACTCGCCGGGCGGCGTGGTGACCTCGGGACTTTCGATCTACGACACCATGCAGTTCATCCGGCCGGCGGTTTCGACCACGGTGATGGGCCAGGCGGCCTCCATGGCATCGCTGCTGCTGGCGGCGGGCGACAAGGGCATGCGCTTCGCCCTGCCCAACGCCCGCATCATGGTGCACCAGCCCTCCGGCGGCTATCAGGGCCAGGTGACCGACATTCTCATCCACGCCAAGGAGGTGGAGAGCCTGAAGAAGCGGCTGAACGAGATTTACATGAAGCACACCGGCAAGGATATCAAGACCATCGAGGATGCACTGGAACGCGACAATTTCTTCACCGCCGAGGCGGCGCGCGATTTCGGAATTATCGACAAGATTCTGGACAAGCGTCCGGTTCCAAGCGATTCCAAGTAGTTACGAGGATTTCTTGAGAGTGGTCGCAGGCTGGCAAGGAAAATTACCGAAAGTCCGGTGGTGGCCCGGTTCGTGCAATCAATTCTTGATTAACCAAGCCGCCGCATGCTGGGTTGAGTCGCAAGGCAAAGGGCGCGAGGCGGCGGAAGGGATGGAACCGCGGCAGGCGTGGTAAATATCTCTTAAAGACGATCGGCGTATCATATAAAGTAACAGTCCCAAGGAGACGACATGAGCAAGGCGAGCGGGAGCGACAGCAAGAATACCTTGTACTGCTCCTTTTGCGGCAAGAGCCAGCACGAGGTCCGCAAGCTCATTGCCGGACCGACCGTATTCATCTGCGATGAATGCGTCGAGCTCTGCATGGACATCATCCGCGAGGAGAACAAGTCCTCGCTGGTCAAGTCCAAGGACGGCGTGCCCACCCCGCACGAGATTCGCAAGGTTCTCGACGACTATGTCATCGGCCAGGATTACGCCAAAAAGGTCCTGTCGGTGGCCGTCCACAACCACTACAAGCGCCTGAACCACGCGGCCAAGAACAACGACGTCGAACTGGCGAAGTCGAACATCCTGCTGGTCGGCCCCACCGGCACCGGCAAGACGCTGCTGGCCCAGACGCTGGCCCGCATCCTCGACGTGCCCTTCACCATGGCCGACGCCACGACCCTGACCGAAGCCGGTTATGTGGGCGAGGACGTCGAGAACATCATCCTCAAGCTGCTCCAGTCGGCCGACTACAATG
>CAYOZR010000015.1:0-33419 GCA_964408555.1 uncultured Aestuariivirga sp. | reverse complement strand
TAAAGGCTTGCTCGCGCCTGCGCTTTGCCGGGCAGATCACCGGTGTTGAAGGCTATGTGGAGAGCGCGGCCATGGGGCTGATGGCGGGACGCATGGCGGCGGCGGAACGGCGCGGCGCGGTCTTCGTGGCCCCGCCCGCGACGACGGCGCATGGGGCGCTGATCAATCACATCACCGGCGGCCATATCGAAACCACCGACCGGCGCGGCTCGTCGTTCCAGCCGATGAATGTCAATTTCGGCCTGTTCCCGCCGGTGCAATTGACATGCAAACGCCTGAAACACGCCGAACGCGCCATCGCCCGCAAGCACGCCTACACGGCGCGCGCCATGGCGGATTTCGAGGCCTGGCTTGGCGGCGCCGCCGCTATTGCCGCAGAATGACCCACAGCCGCGCCGCGGTGAGCTCCGGCTTCTCGCCGGTCCGGCCATAAACCTGTTCGAGGACGAGGGTGATGTCGGGGCCGGCCTCATGGACGATGGGCGGCTGCCGATTGCCGGCGGCCACGGCACCGGCCCTGGCCTTGGCCAGCACATCCGCCACCGGCACGAGCCAAGTGCGGCCGGCGATCCTGATGGTGAGGATATTGTCGCGGATTCGGGCGGAGGGGTCCGGCGGCTCGGCGTCGCCGGCATGGGGCACATAGGCCTGCAGTGGACCGACGAGGCGCGCCGCGCCGGCAAAATTGCGATCGAGCGCGACAACCGCGCTGATGCTGAGATAGTCCGCCTGGATATAGGGATCGCCGAGACCCAGTGCTCCGGCAACCGCATAGGCGGCGGACCAATCGTCGGTCGAGGTCACGAAGGGATTGTTCTCCAGCCCCACGAACCACGGCCGGAGCCGGTCGATGCCGCCCGCCTCGCGCAAGGCGAAGAGCATGGAATTGCCGGAGCTCTTGGGTTCGTCCTTGAGGGCGGGAACCGGGGCCGCGATCCGGCCATCCTTCAGAATGCCGTTGGCTTCAAGCAGGTCTTGCAGGCGTCCGAATTGGCTGGCGATGGTAAGTCCCTTGGCACCGAAGGGGCCGGCCGAGCCGATGAGCAGCAGGATGGCGAAGCCGCCGAGGATCACGCGCATGTCGGCGCGGTTGCGGCGCAGCGCCAGATAGGCGGCAAGCCCCGCAACCCAGATGGCGACGAGGGCGATGCCGTAGCGGTCCGGCGTCACGCCATAGTCCGATACGCGCCGCCACACGGCGATGGTGAGCAGGATGGCGGGAACGATGCACAGCCAGAACCAGCCGCGCATGAACCAGCGCAGCAGCCTGGTGCCGCGCTCGCGCCACGGCCAGGCGATGAGCCAGGTGCCGGTGCCGCCGAGCGCGAAGATCGTCACCATCAGGCCAAGCTGGCCGTCGGGCAATTGCCATTGCGCCGCGATCTTCACGCCATAGGCATAGAGGATCGCCGTATAGACGAGGATCACCGGCACCAGCACGTAATTGACCAGCACGGAGACGCCGCGCTCCAGAAGCGTGCCCGACTGACCCTCGATCGACACCTCCTCGCCGAGATGCTTCGGCATCAGCGACAGGCCGAAGAGCGGGCCGACCAGGCTCGCCGCGGTGATCCAGATATGAGCGTGCATATCGCCCGGAAGCTTGACACCGAAAAGGAAATCGAGGGCCTCGACGATGGCCGAGAGGCCGGCGCCGAAGGCAACGCCCACCAGCAAGGCCAGGAGTGCGGCGAGCCAGAGCCGCAGGTTGAACAGCCATAGCGCTCCTTGCGAGGCCGGGCCGCGCAGATAGGGCGAAATCATCAGGGCAAGGATGAGACCGCCGAAGAACAACAACAGGCTCGTGTTGAACATGCCGGTGAAATAGGCGAGCGCCATGGCCGCGAGGCCGCCGGCAAGTGCGACGATCAAATTGGCTGCGCGCGAAAGCCCCCTGCCCTCGGCGAAGAAATGCCCGGCACCCGAGGCAAGGAAGGCGGCGGCACCGGCATAGGCGATATCGTCGTCCCAACTGGCTCCGCCGATCTCCTCGATGTTGAGATAGGCGCAGAGCAGAATGGAATAGAGGGCGGAAACCGGAAAGCGCAGCAAGGCCGCCGACAGGTCGGGGATCAGTTTTTCCAGCCGCGCCGCCAGGCCCATGGGGGTTTCCCTTTCAGAATGCATTCCGCCGCGCCATCCACCACAAGCGCAGTTGGCGGCGGAATTGTGATACGTCCGCCATTGTAGTTAAGGCGCGTTCGCCGAGGCGTTCAAGCCGATTGAGATAGAGATCGGTGAGGCTCACCGGCAGGAAGGCCACAAGGGCTGCCGCCGGAATCCGGCCGCGCAGCGCCCGCGCTCCGGCGAGGCGGCGGCGAGCATGCTGTATGGCGCCGGCCACATCCAGGCCCGGCGGCAAATAATTCTGGCCGCGAGCCCGGTGGTTGGGTCGTGCACGGAGCAATCCCGCGAGGCCATGGGCGACACCGGCCAATCCCGCCGCTTCGGCCGCGGCTTGCGCCCGCGGTCCCGCCAGGATCAGTGCCGCCATCTGGATCGGCGCCGACGACGTCTCGCCGAGATAGCCTTCGAGACCGGCGAGCGACGGCATGGGATCGTCATAAAGATCGAAGCGGCGGGCCAGGATGAGATTGCGCAGGGCTTCCTTTGGCAGTCCGCCTGCTGCGACGGCGCGGGCCAGCGCCTCGGCCACCGGATGCGCCGGAGCCTCGCCGGCATAGATCGCATCGAGCGTGTCGAGCCACCATTGCAGCCGGATTTCGCCGAGCCGCGGCTCGCTCACCGCCTCGCGCACCCGGGCAATCTCGAGATTGAAGGCATAGAGCGCCATCAGATGCGGCCGCTTGTCCGTGGGGGCGAAGAGAAAGGCGAGAAAGCGGTCCTTGTCGCCCGCCCGCACCAGCTCCTGGCAGTAGTCGCTCATTCCGCATCGGCCACGGCGATCAGCGCCGCGGCCACCCTCCGCTTCTCGGCCAGCAGAATATTATAGGTGCTGACCGCCGCGCCGGTGCTCATGAAATCGAGGGTCAGGCGGTGGGTCGCGAAGGCGTCGCGGACCGGGCGCGGCGGTCTTCGCATCTCGGTTCCGGTGCCGAGCAGCAGGACATCGATCCCGGCGCGCTCGGCGAAGACCATGGCGAAATCCTCGGGTGCCAGTTCGTCGCCGTGGCGCCAGGCGTGGATGCCGCCGGGCAGCAGCAGAATCGAGCCGCGATGCGACATGCCGGCGAAACGGAAGCCGCCATTGCCATAGGCATCGATGGTTGCGCGGCCGGGAAAGAAGGCCGTCAAGGCCCCGCCGTCTCCGGCTTCGCCTTGCCCGCCGACTGCTGCTCGCGAACCGTGCCGAGCAGGATCAGCACCGGCGAGGCGATGAAGATCGACGAATAGGTGCCGACGATCACCCCCCAGATCATGGCGAAGGTGAAGCCGCGGATCACCTCGCCGCCGAAGATATAGAGCGCCAGGAGCGCGATCATGGTGGTGGCGGAAGTGAGGATGGTGCGCGGCAGCACCGAATTGATCGAGAAGTCGATCAGGTCGGCGAGCGGCATCGACTTGTACTTGCGCAGGAATTCGCGGATGCGGTCGAACACCACCACGGTATCGTTGAGCGAATAGCCGACGATGGTGAGGATCGCGGCGATGATCGACAGGTTGAACTCGACCCTGACCAGGCAGAACAGGCCGATGGTCAAGAGCACGTCGTGCAGCAGCGACAGAACGGCGCCGAAGGCGAACTGCCATTCGAAACGGAACCAGATATAGATCAGCACACAGAGGATCGACAGCACCACGGCGATGATGCCTTGCTGGGCCAATTCGCCCGACACCTTGGGACCGACGACTTCGACGCTGCGGTATTCGATACCGGGGCCGAGTGCCGCCTTGAGCTTGGCGACCGCCGCCTGCTGGGCCGCATCGCCGCCCGGCTGGGCCTCGAGGCGGATCAAGACATCGTTGGGCGAGCCGAATTCCTGCAATTCGGCCGAGCCGAGGTCGAGGGCGTCGATCTTGCGGCGCAGCGCGTCGAGATTGGCGGGCTCGGCGGTGCGGATGGTGACGACGGTTCCGCCCTTGAAATCGACGCCGACATTGAGGCCGACGAACACGAACAGCAGGATGGAGGCGGCGCAAAGCAGACCCGACACGAAGAAGCCGAAGCGGCTCAGCCGCATGAAGGCGATCTTGGTGTCGTCGGGTATGAAACGGATGGGCTTCATGGTTCGCGTCCGCCCTAGAGCGGAACCTCCTTGGGCCGCGTCAGCCGGACCCAGACAGCGACGATCAGGAGGGTCAGGGTGTAGGCGGTGTACACAGTGGTCATGATGCCGATCGACAGGGTAATGGCGAAGCCGCGGATCGGGCCGGAGCCGATGCCGAACAGCACGAAGGCGGCAATGAGCGTGGTGATATTGGCGTCGAGAATGGTGGCGAGCGCGGCGCGGAAGCCGGTCTCGATGGCGTTGAGAGCGGTGCGGCCGTGGCGCCATTCCTCGCGGATGCGCTCAAAGACCAGCACGTTTGAGTCAACCGCCATGCCCATGGTCAGCACGATGCCGGCGATGCCGGGAAGTGTCAGGGTGAAGCCGAACACCGACATCAGCGCGATCAGCATCGTCAGGTTGGCGAGCAGCGCGATATCGGCGAAAATGCCGAACAGGCCGTAGACGATCACCATGAAGACGAGGACGCCGACCAGTCCGATGATCGAGGCGATGACGCCGGCGCGGATCGAATCGGAGCCGAGGCTCGGCCCCACGGTGCGCTCCTCGACGATGGTCAGTCTGGCCGGCAGAGCGCCGGAGCGCAGCACGATGGCCAGGCTGTTGGTCTCCTCGGCGGTGAAATTGCCGGATATCTGGCCCGAGCCGCCGAGAATCGGCTCGTTGATGCGGGGATAGCTGACCACCAGCTCGTCGAGCACGATGGCGAAGGGCTTGCCGACATTCTCGGCGGTCAGCTTGCCGAAGCGGATGGCGCCCTTCTGGTTGAAGCGGAAGGTGACGACCGGCTGGTTCTGCTGGTCGAAGCCGGGTTGCGCGTCGTTGAGATCGGCGCCGTCGACGGTGGCGCGGCTCGAAGTCTGCACCCACAATATCTGGTCCTTGTTGTCCTTGAGCGGCAGCGCGGCGCATTCGGGCGGCGGGTTCTGGCCGGCGCCGGTGGGCTGGTCGTCGCAGAGCAACTGGAAGGTCAGCTTGGCGGTACGGCCGATCACGTCCTTGACCCGGTCGGGATCCTGGATGCCGGGAAGCTGGATGGCGATGCGGTCCTTGCCCTGCTGCTGGATCACCGGCTCGGTGGTGCCCAGCGCATTGATGCGGTTCTCGACGATCTTCAACGACTGGGCGATGGCGCGCGTGACCTTGGCATCGAGGCCCGGGCCTGAGAAGGTGAAGGCGAACTGCTGGTCCTGCTGCGCCAGTTCGAACAGATTGAGGGCAATGCCGGTGGACAGGAATCCGCCCGGATCGAGCGGCTGCACCAGCTTCTGCATCTCGGCCTTCGCCCGCTCGAGATCGGCGGCATTGGTGATGCGCACCGAAACGCCGTCATCGCCGCGGTTGATGCCCTGATAGCCGATCTTGGCTTCGCGCAGGGCGGCGCGGATGTCGCCGGTCAATTGCTGGACAAGCTGGCCCTTGAGATGATTGCGGTCGACCTCCATGAGGACGTTGGAGCCGCCCTGCAGGTCGAGACCCAAGGTCATCGGCCGGGCAATGGTGTATTGCGCCAGCACGCCGCGCCACGAGGCGGGAAGCGCGTTGGGCAGCGCCAGAAGTACCGACAGCACCAGCGAGGCGAGGATGGCGAGGCTCTTCCAGCGGGGAAAATGCAGCATGGGGCTTGGCCCGGACCTTACTTCTTATCGTCCTTGATGGGCTCGCCCTTGGCGCGCACATCGCTCACCGCCGAGCGCAGGATGCGGACCTTGACGTTGTCGCCCACTTCGACCTGCAGCTCATGGTCGTCGACGAGCTTGACGACCTTGCCGATCAGGCCGCCGCTGGTGATCACCGTGTCGCCGCGCGAGATCTTCTTGAGCAGTTCCTGGTGCTCCTTCGCCTTGCGCTGCTGCGGACGGATCAGCAGGAACCAGAACACCACCATGATCATGGCCAGCGGCAGGATCATGCCGAACAGATCGCCCATGCCGGAGAAGCCGGTGGATTGGGCGTAGGCGGGGGTAATGAACATGGAGACTCCCGATTTGAATGTGCGCGGAATATAGCGGCGGTTGGCGCCATTGCAACCGGACTGTTGCGGCGCCTTTACGCTGCCGCCGCCAGAGGCTAAGAGCCTCATATGGCGACCAAATCCGAGAAAGACCCGTTGGCGCGCGTGGCCGCGGCGCTGGAGCGCCTGGCGCCGGCGCGGCCAAAGCCCGCCGACTTGAAGCGCGCCGATGCCTTCGTCTGGCACGCGGCCACGGCGGCGCTCGAGCCGGTCGAAAAGGTCAATCGCATCGATATCGGCCTGCTCAAGGGCATCGGTCTGACGCGCGATATCCTGGTGGAGAACACCCAGCGCTTCGCCAAGGGCCTGCCCGCCAACAACGCACTCTTGTGGGGGGCGCGCGGCATGGGCAAGTCGTCGCTGGTCAAGGCCGCCCATCACGCGGTCAACGGCAAGACCGGCCAGCTCAAGCTCGTCGAAATCCACCGCGAGGACATCGAGAGCCTGCCCGCCCTCATGGGCCTCATCCGCAAGGCTGCCGCCTTCCGCTTCATCGTGTTCTGCGACGATCTCTCCTTCGATGCCGAGGATACGTCCTACAAATCGCTCAAGGCGGCGCTGGAGGGCGGCATCGAGGGGCGGCCCGGCAACATGATCCTCTATGCCACGTCGAACCGGCGCCACCTTCTGCCGCGCGACATGATCGAGAACGAACGCTCGACCGCCATCAATCCGTCCGAAGCGGTGCAGGAGAAGGTCTCGCTCTCCGACCGCTTCGGCCTGTGGCTCGGCTTCCACCATTGCTCGCAGGACGACTATCTCGAGATGATCGAGGCCTATGCCAGGCACTTCCGCCTCGGCGCCAAACCCGACTCCTTGCGCGCCGCGGCACTCGAATGGGCGGCGACCCGCGGCAGCCGCTCGGGGCGCGTCGCCTGGCAGTTCATTCAGGATTTGGCCGGCAAGATGGGAAAGAAGCTGGAGGGGTAGGCCGAAATCTAGCTCCTATCGAGTTCGCCCTATCCCAATTCCCTTTCGTATTTCGTCCATTCTTCGTTATTGCGGCCGACCGGCACCATCACCCATTGCCGGTAGGGCGCGCGCGTCTTCAGCGCCTCGAACCAGTCCATCACATGGGGAATGTCGGGCTTGGCGCAGTCGAGCGCCATGTAGCGCCAGAAGACGCAGCCCATGACGATATCGCCGAAGGAAAAGCTCTCGCCGGCGAACCAGTCGTGCTGGGCGAGATGACGGTCGGCGATCTTCAGCGGCTCGACGATCTTGCGCTCGGCTTCGCCGGCGGCGGCGGCATCGCGCTTCTCCGGCGGCAGCCGCACATTGTTCCAGAACATCGCCGAGACCTGCGGATAGACCGTGCCCTGCTGCCATTCCATCCATTGTTCGGCCCAAGCGAGCGAGCGCTGATCCTCCGGGCGCAGCAGGCCGGCGCGATAGCGCGCCGCCAGATAACGCACGATGGCGTTCGATTCGAACATGGTGACATCGCCGTCGAGGATCACCGGGATCAGCCCGTTCGGATTCATGCGCAGGAAATCGGCATCGCGGTTGCCGCCGAAACTGCCGCCGACGGTTTCGCGCGAAAACGGAATGTCGAGCTCGGCCAGCGTCCACAGCACCTTCTGCACATTCACCGAACTGCGGCGGCCCCACACTCTGATCATGGCGCAACTCCTCGATAGGCCCGAGCATGACGCACCGACGCCAAAAAGCAAGAGCCCGGAAAGTTCCGGGCTCCCGCCTTGCAGGGTGCCGTCCTGGAGTTCAGTTCGAGGCTGTGGCGGCCGAGAGATATTTCAGCGGGTCCATGGCGGTCGCACCCTTGCGCACTTCGAAATGCAGCTGCGGACTCGCCACGGAGCCGGTCTGGCCGGCCTTGGCGATGATGTCGCCGCGCTTCACCGTGTCGCCGCGCTTGACCAGAAGTTCCTTGGCATGGGCATAGGCCGTCACCCAGCCGCCGTCGTGCCGGATCAGCACCAGATTGCCATAGCCCTTGAGTTCGTTGCCGGCATAGGCGACGATGCCGTCTTCGGCGGCGCGGATCGAGGTGCCTTCCGGCACGGCGATGTTGATGCCTTCGTTCTTCAGGCCGTTGGGCTTGGAGCCATAGGCGGAAATGACCTTGCCGCGCACCGGCCAGCGCATGGCGGGCATGGTGGCATCGCCGGGTGCGGCGGTAAACTGATCGGCCGGGGCCGGGGCCGGTTCGGCGGCGGAGGGCTGGGCGGCCGCGACCTTATCCTCGGTCTTGGCCGGGGCCGGGGCTGCCAGATCCTTGGCTGCCGCGGCGGCCTGTTGCCGCGCGGCGGGCAGTTTCAGCTTCTGGCCGACAGCAAGGGTGGAATTGCGCGACAGGCCGTTCGCCGCGGCGATGGCATAGGGCGACAGCGAATACTTGCGGCCGAGGCCGAACAGCGTTTCGCCGGCGGCGACTGTATGGGTTCCCGAGGCCGGCGTCACCGGCGGTTTGGCCGCGATGGAACCGGGTGCCGCGAGAACCGCCTGCGGGGCCACCGCCTGGGCCACGCCGGGAACCTGGATCACCTGCCCCGGCTGCACCGAATAGGGCGGCGTCAGGCCGTTGGCGGCGGCAAGCTGGGAAACGGTCAGGCCGTTGGCCTTGGCGATGGAATAGAGCGTCATGCCCGGAGCGATGCGCACGCTCCCGCCCTGCGGCACGGGAGCCGCCGCCGTCTGCTGCTTATAGAGCGGCGGGCGGTAAGTATAATTGTTGTTGGGCTGGGCGATGGCCGCGCCATCCAGCGGGCGCGAGGCGATCGTGTCGCCGCCGGAAGCGGGATAGACCGGTTTCGGAACCGAGGCGGTATAGACCGGATCGGCATCCGAGGGGTTTTCGGAAAAGCGGTCGGCGGCGCTGGAACAGGCGCCCAGCATGACGGCCGCGGCCACCGAAACCAGGTAATTTGCTTTCAATATCCCGCGGGCGGTGCTGCGAACCATGGTGAACATGCCGAAACTCCAAGACAAACCAACGTGGTGAAAATGGACTGTTTAGGTTAATGACCGGTTAGTGCCGCGCCGGCCGCACGGGTTCCGGGCAAATTTTATTCGACCACCACCAGGGTGCCGATTTCGACCCGCTCGTAGAGGTCGATCACCTCTTCGTTCATCATGCGGATGCAGCCCGAGGACATGGCCCGGCCGATGCTCCACGGCTGCGAGGTGCCGTGAATGCGGTATTCGGTGTCGCCGATATAGATGGCGCGGGCGCCCAGCGGATTGTCGGGTCCGCCGGCCATGAATTCGGGAATGGTCCTGCCGCGCGCGGCCTCGCGCTCGATCATTTCCTGGGGCGGGCGCCAGGTCGGCCATTCGGCCTTGCGCGAGACGATTGCCGTTCCCGACCAGGCGAAGCCTTCGCGCCCGACGCCGACGCTGTACATGATGGCGCGGCCGTCGTGCATGACATAATAGAGCCGGCGCTCGTCGGTCTTCACCACCACCGTGCCCGGCGGCAGATCGGTCGGGAACTCGACGATGCGGCGCAAGGTCTCGCCGTAGAGAACGGTGCTGCCCGGCGGCGGTGCCGAAGCCTCGCCATCGCCGAGGCTACCGATGATTTCGAATTTTCCCGGCGCGGCCAGGACCGGACCCGCGGCCATCAGCAGGCCGGCCGCCACCGCAACAAGAACACCGTAACGCATACGCCTGCCCACCCCGGCGCCAGGACGGCGCCGTCTCGATCAGCTTGGCGCGCGGCGGTTAATTCCCGCTTAAATCTCGGCGCCGCCGCCATCGCCGTCAAGACGGCGCAACAGCGTTCGGGCGCGCTGGTGCGCGACCGGATGAATCCAGCCGGGCGCCACCTCGGCGATCGGCTGCAGCACGAACGGGCGCTCGCAGATGCCGGGATGCGGCAGCGCGAGGCGCCCGGGCTTTCCCATCCGCCGGCCGTGATAGTCGAGAAGATCGAGATCGAGGGTGCGCGGGCCCCAGCGGATGCCGCGGTGGCGGCCGGCCTGACGTTCGATGGCATGCAGCCGGCGCAGCAGCGCTTCCGGCGGCATATGAGTGGCGATGCGCGCCACCGCGTTCACATAGTCCGGCTGGTTCTTCCTGCCGTAAGGCGAAGTCGCAATCAGCCGCGATGCGGCGAGAAGTTGTGTGCCGTTGCCGTCGAGCTCACGCAGAGCGCGCAGCACCGTTTGGCGCGGACTGCCCCAGGGTCCCGCCATGTTGCTGCCGAGGCCGATCAGAATCATATTTTTGCTTGTGAGGCGGAAAACGAGCGCATAAACATCCGTTCGCATATTGCAGCAGGAGATTTCAATCATGAACTTCTATCCCGACGAACGTGTCGCTCTGTTCATCGACGGTGCCAATCTTTATGGCTGCGCCAAGGCCTTGGGCTTCGATATCGACTACAAGCGCCTGCTCGGCTTCTTCCGCAAGCGCTCGCGGCTGGTGCGCGCCATCTATTATACGGCGCTGTTCGAGGATGCCGAGTACTCTCCGATCAAACCGCTGATCGATTGGCTCGACTACAACGGCTACAAGGTGGTGACCAAGCCCGCCAAGGAATTCACCGACTCGATGGGCCGCCGCAAGATCAAGGGCAACATGGACATCGAGCTCGCCATCGACATGATGCAGCTCGCCGACAGTCTCGATCACATCGTGCTGTTCTCCGGCGACGGCGATTTCCGCTCGCTGGTCGCCGCGGTGCAGGCCAAGGGCCGCCGCGTCTCGGTGGTCTCGACACTGACCACGCGGCCGCCGATGGTCGCCGACGATCTCAGGCGGCAGACCGACCAGTTCATCGATCTGGCGGATTTGCGCGAGGAAATCGGCCGCGATCCGGCCGAGCGCGAGGTACGCCAGCGCGAGCGGCCGTTCACGCCGCCGCCGCAGCAGAATAAGGAAAGCTTCGAAGACTTCGCCGACATCTGATGGAGGCGCTACCTTCGCGCGATTGCCCGCTGTGCCCGCGGCTGGCGGGTTTCCGCGCGGCGCAGCGCCAGGCGCATGCCGATTGGTACAATGCTCCGGTGCCGTCTTTCGGCGATGCCGGAGCGCGGCTGCTGATCGTCGGCCTCGCCCCCGGACTGAAAGGCGCCAACCGCACCGGCCGGCCGTTCACCGGCGATTTTGCCGGCGAGTTGCTGTACGCCACGCTGATCAAGTTCGGTTTGGCGCGCGGCGAATTCCGCGCCGATCCCGCCGACGGGCTGCAACTCGCCGCCACGCTCATCACCAACGCGGTGCGCTGCGTGCCGCCGGAAAACAAACCGCTGCCCAGCGAAATCAAGACCTGCAACCGCTTCCTCAGGGCCCAGATCGAGGCGCTCCCCGGGCTCTCGGCGGTCGTGGCATTGGGCCGCATCGCCCATGACGCGGTGCTTGCCGCACGCGCCTTGCGGAAATCGTCCTATCCGTTCGGCCACGGCGCCGCCCACGATCTCGGTGGCTTACGGCTCTTCGACAGCTATCACTGCTCGCGCTACAACACCAACACGCGCGTACTGACGCCCATCATGTTCGAGGCGGTGTTCGCCGCGGTGCGGGCTCACATCGATGCGAGCCAGGTCAGCACGTCCGCCGCGTCGCGTTCGGGACTTGCCACCGGATAGCGCACTTCAACGACGACGCCGTCACGGGCGATCAGCGTCAGCCGCGCGAGATAGTCCTGGCCACCGGTCTTGAAGGTGGGCAGGCCGAGGGCGCGTGAAAATTGCCGCGCCGCGTCCGACAGAAGCGGGAACGGCAGGCCGCAGCGGAGAGCGAATTCGCGCTGCCATCCGGTATCCTGCAGGCTCACGCCGAAGACCGCGGCGCTCAAGGCGCGGAATTGTCCGTACACGGCGGAATAGGCGAGCGCCTGGGGGGTGGAACCATGGGCGCCGGGGATATCGTCCCAGCGCGGCGGATTGGGGGTTCCGGGCCGGCCGGTCCACGGATAGCAGAAGATGACGGCGAGCCCCGCCAGCGCCGACGGATCGACGGCGGTTGCGTCGCTTGCCGGCAGCACGAGGCGCGGCAGTCTGCTGCCGGCGAGATGCTGCACGGCTCAGCCCTTCTCGCGCATGATGCGGGCGCGCTCGCGATCCCAGGTGCGTTCCTTGATCGCTTCGCGCTTGTCGTGCAGCTTCTTGCCCTTGGCGAGCGCGATATCGACCTTGGCGCGGCCGCGCGGATTGAAGAACAGCTTGAGCGGTATGATGGTGAGGCCTTCGCGCTGCACGCCATTGGCAAGCTTGTCGATCTCCTTGGCATGGAGCAGCAGCCTGCGCGGCCGCTTGGGATCGTGATTGAAGCGGTTGGCCTCGCGGTACTCCGGAATATTGCAGTTCAACAGATAGAGTTCGCCGCCCTTCATCGCAGCATAGGATTCGGCCAGGGTGGAGCGGCCGGCGCGCAGCGATTTTACCTCGGAGCCTTTCAGCTCGATGCCGGCTTCGAAAGTCTGCAGAATTTCGTAGTCGAAGCGGGCCCGCCTGTTGTCGGCGACGACCTTGATGCCCACCTGCTTGCGCGAGGTCTTGGCGCCGCCGCTCTTGGCCGACATTTCAGTTCAGCAATCCCGCATGCATCATGGCATCGCGCACCGCCTTCTTGGCCGGCTCGCCGACCGGAACCATCGGCAGGCGGGCTTCCGCGTCGCACAGGCCGAGCAGGCTTGCGGCATATTTGACCGGGGCGGGGCTGGTCTCGACGAACAGCGCATGGTGCAGCGGCATCAGGCGGTCCTGCAGCTGCAGCGCCTTGAGGTAATCGCCCTTGAGCGTCGCTTCCTGGAATTCGGCGCATAGCCTGGGGGCGACATTGGCGGTCACCGAGATGCAGCCCACGCCGCCATGGGCATTGAAGCCCAATGCGGTTCCGTCCTCGCCGGAAAGCTGGATGAATTTTTCGCCCGAGACGAGCCGTTGGCGCGACGGCCGGGTCAGATCGGCGGAGGCGTCCTTGGTGCCGACGATATTGGGAAAATCCTTGGCCAGGCGCGCCAGAGTCTCGACCGAGATATTGGCCACCGTGCGGCCCGGCACGTTGTAGACAAGGATCGGAATGTCGACGGCCTCGGCGATCGCCTTGAAGTGGGCGTAGATGCCGTCCTGGGTCGGCTTGTTGTAATAGGGAACCACCACCAGGGCGGCATCGGCGCCGGCCTTCCTGGCATGCACGGTATATTCGATGGCCTCGGCGGTGCTGTTGGAGCCGGTTCCGGCGATCACCGGCACCCTGCCCTTGGTCTCGGCGATGCAGATCTCGATCACCCGCTTGTGCTCTTCGGGGGTGAGGGTGGGCGATTCGCCCGTGGTGCCCACCGGAACCAGGCCGTGGCTGCCTTCCTTGATCTGCCAGGCGACGATTTTCCGGAACGCCGCCTCGTCGACCTTGCCGTTCTTGAACGGTGTGATCAGGGCAGGATTTGAACCATGTAACTTCACTTGAACACGCTCCGGTAATAAGTTGGAAACCATAGGGCGTCTACTTAGGCATGTCGCGCCCGGAAAAGGTGTGGCACAATAGACGTTAGCCGCTGGAGCGGCAAGCGCCCTGCCCGGCGGGGAGAACATGGGGTAACAACGGCAAATGCAGGGACGCGTCTTCACCCGCATCGCATTGGCGGCCTTTCTGTCGGCAACGGCGCTCGCCGCGGCGGCGCGGGTTGTCGCAGCCGTTCCGGCCATCGCCGCGCCGCAAGTCTCGACGCTGGCGGTCGAAGCGGCCGGGCTTGCGCTGAAGGGAAATTTCATCGAAGCCGCGGCCCTCGCCAAGCGCTCCGGCGATCCGGCGGCAATCAAGCTGGTCGAACTTCTCTATCTTCGCGACCACGCCGACGACGCCGGCCATGCCCGGGTCATGGCGTTTCTGGCCGCGGCTCCCAAATGGCCGCTGACCGAAACGCTCACCCGGCGGGCCGAGCAATCGCTGTATTCCAACCGGGAGCCGGCGGACGCGATTCTCTCGCATTTCGCCGCGCGCCAGCCGTTGACGGCGCAAGGCGCGCTGGCACTGGCACGCGCCAAACTCGCCACCGGCGACGCGGCGGGCGCGCGCAAGCTGGTGCAGCAGGTGTGGAGCAATCCCGGGATCGACGCCGATCTTGAAAAATCGATCGCCGCGGAATTCAAGCCGCTGCTCGGGGCGGCCGACCACAAGCGCCGCCTGTGGCGTCTCATCTATGCCCAGGAAACCATGGCGGCGCTGCGTCATGCCAAACGGCTTGGCGCCGATTACCAGATGGCGGCGAAGATCGCCCAGGCGCTGATGCGCGGCGAGGCCGGGGCCGAGAAGCGATATTCCAAGCTCGCCAAATCCATGCGCGACGAGCTGGCGATGAAATATGCACTCATCCGCTATTACCGCCTGAAGGTGAAATTCGCCAAGGCGCGCGACATTCTGGCGACCGTGCCCGGCGATGCCGCGGCGATGACCGATGCCGAAGCCTGGTGGGTCGAACGGCGCATCGTGGCGCGCCGCTCGATCGGCGTTGGCCGCGCCGAGTCGGCGCGGGCCGCCTATCGCATTGCCAAGGCGCATGGGCTTGCCGACGGCGGCTCGGCGGTCGAAGGCGAATTCCTGGCGGGCTGGATCGCGCTGCGTTCGCTGGACGATCCGGCGGCGGCGCTCGGACATTTCGCCCGTCTCGACGAGATCGCGCCCACCCGCACCGAAAGGGCGCGCGCCAAATACTGGCTGGGCCGCACCTTCGCCGAACTCGGACGCAAGGACGAAGCCCGCGCGGCCTATCGGGCGGCGGCGCAATATTCCACCATCTATTACGGCCAGCTGGCGCGCGAGAAAATCGGCCTCGGCAGTGTGCCGGAGGAGATCGAAAGCGGCGAGGCAAGCGCCGCCGCCCGCGCCAGGGTGGACGGCGATGAAGTGGTGCGCGCCTTCAAATTGCTGGCCGAGGCCGGGGGAAAGCGCGAACTCAACATGTTCGTCTGGGGCTTCGCCGGCCGCTTCGACACGGTGGACGACATGAACGCGGTGGCCAGCATCGCCTGGGACGAAGGCGGGCCCACCATGGCGCTGCGACTCGCCAAGGCGGCCGCCACCCGCGGTCTCGACATCGATTACTGGGCCTATCCGGTGAAGGCGCTGCCCGACTGGAAGCAAATCGGCAAGCCGGTCGAGCGCGCCCTCGTCTATGGCCTGTCGCGGCAGGAAAGCGAATTCGATCCGCAGGCCGGCAGCACCGCCGGCGCCCAGGGCCTGATGCAGATCATGCCGGCTACCGCCAAGCTCATCGCCAAGGCGCACGGCGTCGCCTACAAGAAATCCAAGCTCACCGCCGATCCCGCCTACAATGTGAGGCTCGGCGCCGCCCATCTCGGCGACCTGATCGAGGACAACGGCGGCTCCTATGTGCTGACGCTGGTTGCCTACAATGCCGGACCCCGAAGGGTGCGCGAGTGGCTCGCCGAATATGGCGACCCGCGCAAGGGCGAGATCGATCCCATCGACTGGGTCGAATCGATTCCGTTCCAGGAGACCCGGCAATATGTGCAGAAGGTCTTGCAGAACGTGCACGTCTACCGCTCGCGGCTGGCGCCGGCGACGGTGCGGCCGATGACGGCGGACTTGAAGCGCGGCACGCCGGCTTCGATCACCGTCGCCAATTCGGCCGAGGAGCGCGCCGCTGCCTGCGCCGGGCGGTCGATCGCGGCGCTGATCACCAGTTGCGAATGAGGCGATGGAGTTCCGCGAGCTCCGCTACGCCGCCGCCGACGGTCTCAGTCTCTATGCGCGCGACTACGGCCCCGAGACCGGCGGCCGCGTCCCCCTGCTCTGCCTGCCGGGCCTGACCCGCAACTGCAAGGATTTCGAGACGATCGCGCCGCGGCTGGCCGACGGGCGGCGTATCGTCTGCCCGGATTTCCGCGGCCGCGGACGCTCGCAATACGCGGGCGATCCCCTCACCTACCGGCCGGAGGTGGAACTGGCCGACAGCATGGCGCTTCTCGATCGCACCGGCATCGCCCGCGCCGCGGTCATAGGCACCTCGCGCGGCGGCATCGTGGCGATGGCGATGGCGGCCAAGCATCCCGAACGCCTCGCCGGCATCCTGTTCAACGACATCGGCCCGCGGATCGAGCCCGAAGGTCTGCTCCGTATACGGAGCTATCTGGACACGATACCGGCTTTGACGTCCTGGGCGGAGGCGGTGGCCGGACTGCGCACCGTCCATGCCGGCTTCGAGACCTTGACCGATGCCGAGTGGCTGGCCTTCGCGCGCCGGGTTTTCCGCGATGACAACGGAGTTCCCCGGCCCGACAGCGATGCGGCGCTGGCGGTCGCCTTTCCCACCGCCGATGACATCGCACAAGGCAAGATGCCGGAACTGTGGTCGCTGTTCGATCTCACCGCCACCGTGCCGGTGACGGTGCTGCGCGGCGCCAATTCCGATTTATTGAGCGAGGCGACGGTGGCGGGCATGATGGCTCGGCATGGCGCGGCGGAAGCGGTGACGGTCGGGGACCGCGGCCATGTGCCGTTTCTCGACGAGCCCGAGGCATTCGCGGCGATCGAGCGCTGGCTCGCCAGGGTGGACAGACAAGAGAACTCCCGATCGACCGCGTCGGCCGCTTGCTGAATTATTTCGCGCGGCCCGGCGGCTTGCGCGACGGCCTGGACTGTGCCGTCTTTGCCGCGGCGACGGGCTCGGGAGCCGGTTGCGGGGCCGCGGCCGCCGCCGCCGCGGGCTTGCCGAAGCCTTTGCGCAACAGACAGCCGGCGCTACAGCCGATGAAGAAGGCGAGAAGCACCCAGAGGGCGAGTTCGAGAATGAGATGCGGCATGCGATCGATCCCTTCCCGTCCTAGCTGTTGTCCGGCGCGGCGGCGCAGCTTGCCCAGCCGACCCAGATGCCGAGGCCCAAGGCCACCAGCATCCATACCCAGTTTCCCTGCACCAGAATCCATGTGCCGTTGAAATTGAAGAGCTCGTTCATGGGGGCTTTCCTATTGCACGATGCGGATGACGACACGGCGGTTCTTGGCGCGGGGCGCCTCGCCCCTGGCGGGATCGACGGGATCGGCGCTGCTCATGCCCTTGACGCCGAGGCGGGCGGGCGCCACGCCGGCGGCGGCCAGCATGTCGACCACGATTTGCGCGCGCTTCTCGCTCAGCGCCCGATTATAGAGATTGGGCCCGAGATAATCGGCGTGCCCCGTCACCTCCGCCTTGGTTTCGCGGCAGCGCCCATCCTTGAGCAGTGCGGCCACCTGATTGACCGAGAGATCGTAGGGCGATGCCAGATCGGTGCGGTCGAAGCCGAAACGGATCGGGAAGACGGTGCCGATCTTGTCGAGCCCGGCGGCGCAATCATAGGGCGGCGGTGGCGGCGGCGGTGGGGCTTGCTTGACGAGAATTTCGAATTTCGTCTGATCGGTGGCGATGCGGCCCAAGGCATCGGCGGTTTCGACGGCGACATCGTAGCTCCCCGGTTCAAGGGCGCGCGGCAAGGCGAGCGTCCAGACACCCGTCAGAGAAGTAAGCGCCGGATCGCCGCGCAGGACGGCCGCAATTCCAGCCTTGGGGATCGCCACCTTCAAGCCTGTGGACGTAGCTGAGTCCCAGGTGCCGGAGATTTTTTCGGGGCTGGCCTCGCCGGCATAGAGCCCGACGGTGGGCGTTGCCGGTCCGGCGGCATCGACGGTGAGTTCGTCCGTCGTCGTGTCGGTCAGTTTGTTGCCGAGGGCATCGGCGGTTTCCACCGTTACATCATAGACGCCGTCCTTGAGGGGCCGCGCCACGGCCAGCAACCAGGTGCCGGTCGTGGCCGAGGTCAGCGCCTCGTCGGTACCCAGAACATAAGTAGTGCCCGCCAGCGACACGCTGAGCGAAGTGGCGGCAGGCTGCGACCAGGTGCCGGAAATCGCGGGGCGCGCCACCATGACGGTCGAAACAGTAACGGTCGGCGCGCTCATCGCCGGCGGCGGTGGCGGCGCGGGTTCAGGTGGCGGCGCGGGTTCCGGAGTGGGTTCGGGCTGCGGCGCCGCGGCGATGACGATTTCATCCTTCGTTGCATCGCGCGCCACATTGCCGGCGGCATCGCGCACTTCGATGACAACGTCATAGGTGCCCGGCGCCAGTTCCATGTCCGGCGCCAAGCGCCAATTGCCCTTGCCATCGGCGGAAAGCGCGGCATCGGTGGTGAAAGTCCAGGTCTTGCCGGCGAGCCCGGCGGTGAAGGCGGCGGCATCGCCCTCCGGCCAGGTGCCCGAGACTTCGATCTTGCCCGGTTCCGCGGCCAGCGCGGCCACCGTTGGCGCGGCCGGCGCCACCGTGTCGACGACAATCTTTCCGGGTACGGAGGATTTCGCCGTCGCGCCGCCGCCATCGCCGATTTCGGCGGTGACGTCATAACTGCCGTCCGCCAGGGGCAGTGAAGGTTTCAGCGACCAGGCGCCGGCACTGGAGGTGAGTTCGGCATCGCCGCCGAACCTGTAAGTCCGGCCGGCCAGCGACACGGCAAGCGTCCTGGCAATGCCTTCGGCCCACTTGCCTTTGATCGCCGGCATATTGGAATTGGTGAGCAACGACTCCACGGTGGGAGGCTCCAGTTCAACGGCGGGAGGCGGCGGTGGCGGCTCGACAACCCGGGCCTTCGATTCCAGCCGCCGGACGCCATAGGTTCCGGCAACGGCCTGGACCGCCTTTTGCCTCGCTTCGGCACTTGGCGCATCGCCCGCCAGCACGACGTCGCGCCCGTCGATTGCGGTCTTGGCCCAGCCGGCCTCGGCCGCCGCGAGGTTGGCGGCCACCCGGCCGGCGATGTCCTGTTGAATGGGCTTGGTGTTCAGAATCCAGGCCGCGAGGAACGGCAGGACCGCCAGCGGCGCGTACAGGAGCCATTTCTGCGGACGGCACTTCATTGGCATCATGATTCCCCTGTCGAGACCCCGGATTAACCGGGTGGCGAAGTGATTCTTCCCGCACCCGGCGCCTTCCGCCCCCTATAATGGCAGCACAAGCCTACGTAAACGGCCCGATCAAGCCCGCCACAATTCAACCGGAGCTGTTGAAAACCGCGGGTCAAGCGCCCGCCGGCCGGCGTGAACGCGGTGCGGGCATGGGTTTCTAATTAGTTGATTTTGCTGTTATATTTGGTATAAAGCGCGGACGCTCACGACTGTGGCAATTGAGTCACATTTGGCGAAATTCTGGCCATTCGGCGGCCTTCTTCATTGACCTGAAACCCCCATGAAGCGAAAACATCTCCGTGTGCGAGAGTCTCGTGCATCGCCTACCCAAACCGTTTGCAGGGGATCGGGGGGCTACTCAACTCCAGAGAATGTGGGAGAACAAGAATGAAAATGATGAAACTGGCACTCCTCGGTGGTGCGGCTCTCGCCGTGACCGCCGCCGGTGCGCAGGCCGACGATCTCGACACTCTCAAGGCCGAGATCGAAGCCCTGAACGCCCGCGTAGCCCAGCTCGAAGCCGCTCCGTCGGTTCCGGCCGGCTATCAGCTCGTGACCATCACCGAAGGCGATGCCATGGTGGTTCCGGGTCTTGAAGAAACCGATCCTGGCTACGGCAAGAAAGCCACGATCATCAGCATCCTGCCGACGGCGGATGCACCGGCCTCGACCTCGATCGAATGGTCCGGCTATGCCCGCGCTGCCTTCGTTTGGCGCAGTGAAGGCGGTGACGGTGACGGAACGGCCGAGAACGATTACGACATCTGGGCCCGCGGCCAGTTGAAGGTTGTTGGCAAGACCGACACAGCGGTTGGCGAAGTTGGTGCGAAGATTCAGCTGCGCGGCGATTTCGACGGTAACGGTAAAGCCGACACCAAGATGAACGAAGCCTGGGGCTGGTGGGGGATGACCCCGGAAATGACCCTCGGCGGCGGTTATACGGGTTCGCTGGGCAACATCGGCTATGGCGTCGATGGCGCCTGCAACTGCTACTACACGGACAACTTCCTGGGCATGGATCCGGGTGACACGACCCAGATGCGTCTGAGCTATGCCAGCGGTCCGTTCTCGGTGTCCGGTGCGTTTGAAGATGGCTCTATAGCTGGTTCGGCTGCTCCGACCAGCGACTCGTTGGGCGGATCTGCTGAAATCAAGTACAGCGGCGACACGGTCAGCGGAGAGATCTCCGGCACCATGCGCAGCAATGACCATCTGCCGGATAACTTCTGGCAGGTTGGCGCCGGCATCGGCTTTGCCCTCGGCGATATGGCTTCCATCTCCGCCGCTGCGGCGATGGGTCATACTCGTACCTTAGGCCTCGCCCCTCCTCCTCCTCCCCCGGTTTGGCTCAGTGGTCAGGATTACTGGGTGGCCTCCATCCTCGCCAGCGTGAACCTCAGCGACGCGATGCATGCCGAAGTCGGTTATGGTCACGTGGGCAATGAAGTGACTGCGGACGTCGACTCGGCTCTCGCCGGCATCTACTATGATCCGGTGTCGCAGCTGACGATCGGCCTCGAAGGCGAATGGGCGACGTTCCAGGGCCCCGCCGACGACTATACCCAGCTCGACCTCGTCACCGTGTTCCGCTTCTAAGCTGAACGGCAATTTTCTACGGAACGGCCCGCTTCGGCGGGCCGTTTTGTTTGCGCCGCCTTGTTGTTGCGGCAATCGCTTGCTATTGGCGGACCGCTTTACATGGGGATCTCATCCTTGCATTCCGTCCGCCATCCGCTCTTAGCCATGCTTGGTCTTGCTCTCGCGGCTTGCGCCTCAACCCAGGACGTCGAGCTCGAGGGCCGCGACATTTCCGTCGCGCAGAATGCCGAGCCCGCCGCCAATTTCGCCATGTCGCAATCGATTGCCGGGCTGGTGCGCGCGGCGGGGCCGAGCTACGTCACCCTCACGGTCTCCGAAATCGAAGCCCAGGGTAACAGCAAGGACAACCGGGGTGTCGCCGTCACCTCGGGCAGCGGCTTTCTCGTCGATCACTCCGGCTATGTAATCACGGCCGGCCATGTGGCGGTGGCCAAGGGCAACAAGGTTTCGGCCCGGGCCGCCAATGGCCGGGTCTATTCCGGCAGCGTGGTCGATATCCGCCCCGAAAACGATATGGCGCTGATCAAGCTCAAGGGGTATTTGGGCAAGGCGGTGACGCCGGTTGCCGATAATTGCGTGGCGCGCGGCGCAACCGTGTTCTCCCTCGGCAAGCCGCATGCGCAAGGCGATACGGCGCGCATCGGGCAGCTCGCGGTCATGCATTTCGGCCGCGCCGTGCAATATGGCAAGTTCGGCTATGCCGATGCCATGGTGCTGCGGATGAACACCCAGAAGGGCGAATCCGGCGGCCCCCTGTTCAACGACCGGGGCGAACTCGTCGGCATGGTGGTGAGCACGCTTTCCGACGGCAACGGCCAGCCGCTCAATCTCGCCCATGCGGTGCCCGCATCGAGCCTCGCGTCCTTCCTGTGCAGCCATATCGCCTGCACCGGCAACTGGACGGCGCTGTCGGTGCAATCGACCGGCAACTGCCCGAACATCTAAGGCAAGAGCACCGTCGTTCCGGTGGTCTTGCGCGCCTCAAGATCGCGGTGGGCCTGTGCGGCGTCGGCGAGGGCGTAACGCTGGTTCACCGGAATTTTCACCTTGCCGCTCTTCACCATGTCGATCAGGTCGGCGGCGGTTTCCTGCAAGTCCGCATCGCTCGCCGTATAGGTCATCAGCAAGGGCCTGGTCACATAGAGCGAGCCCTTGGTTGCGAGCAGGCCGAGATCGAGCGCCTTCACCGGCCCCGAGGCATTGCCGAAGCTCACCAGCAGACCGCGCGGGCGCAGGCAATCGAGCGACGTCATCAGGGTTGCCTGACCGACGCCGTCATAGACGACCGGCACGCCCCCGCCATCCGTCAGCTCCTTGACCCGGGCCACGACATTCTCGCTCGATGAGTCGATCACATGGGCGCAGCCATGGGCCCTGGCGATCGCCACCTTCGCGTCCGATCCCACCGTGCCGATCACCTTGACACCGAGCGCCCTGGCCCATTGGCTCAGAATCAGGCCGATGCCGCCCGCCGCGGCATGCAGCAGGATGGTCTCGCCGCGCTTCACCTTGTAGGTGGCGCGCAGCAGATAGCGCACCGTCATGCCCTTGAGCATCATGCCGGCCGCCGTCTCGTCGGAAATCGCCTTGGGCAGCTTGATGACGCGGCCCGCCGGCATGTTGCGCGCCTGCGCATAGGCGCCGATGGGGCCGCTGCCATAGGCAACGCGGTCGCCCGGCTTCAGGCCCTTGACGCCTTCGCCCAGTTCCTCGACCACGCCCGCCGCCTCGAGGCCGATGCCGCTCGGCAGCGCCAGCGGATAGAGGCCGGAGCGGTGATAGGTGTCGATATAATTGAGGCCGATGGCGGTCTGGCGGACGCGGATTTCGCCAGGCTTAGGTTTCGCCACATCGACATCGACGAGCTTCATCACCTCGGGGCCGCCCGTGGTCTCGATCCTGATTGCTTTCATGCTTGCACCTTAGCGCGCTTTCTGGCGAAGTGGAATCACTTCGCCGAAAAGAAATCGCGCCGGGTTAATTGCTTGGAGCATGTTCCAGCGCCTCGCCCGGCATGGTTTCGTTTTTTCGCCCGCCGTCATTGGTGCCCCATCATGCAATATGCCGTCAATCCCGCGATCGCCCAGGTCGAGGCGCCGCCCATCGCCGAGGCCATGGGCTGGGTCCGGCCAGGCCTCACGAACCGCGCCCTCGTCAATCTCTGCCAGGCGGTGCCGAGCTATCCGCCAGCCGCCGAAATGCAAGCCGAAATCGCCCGCCTCGCCGCCGATCCCGCCACCAGCCTCTATACCGATATCGCCGGCTTGCCGGCGCTGCGCGCCGCCTTGGCCCAGCACATGGCGGCGGATTATGGCGGCGGCATCGGCGCCCACGAAGTTGCCATTGCAGCCGGCTGCAATCAGGCCTTCTGCGCCGCCATCATGGCGATCGCCGGACGCGGCGACAATGTCATTCTCCCGGTTCCCTACTACTTCAATCACCAAATGTGGCTCGCCATGTTCGGCATCGAGGCGCGCTTTATTCCGGCCATCGCCGGGGACACGGCCCAGCCGCGGATCGACGATGCCGCGCGGGTGATCGACGCCCGCACCCGCGCCATCGTACTGTGCACGCCGAACAATCCCACCGGCTCGATTTATCCCGCCGCACTCATCGGCGGCTTCCACGATCTGGCGCGGACACGCGGCCTCGCGCTGGTCATCGACGAGACCTACAAGGATTTCCGCGGCGATCCCGCGCCGCCGCACGATCTCTTCGCGCGGGCCCACTGGCAGGACAATTTCATCCAGCTCTACAGCTTCTCCAAGATCTTCGCGATGACGGGCTACCGGGCCGGCAGCATCATCGCCAGTACCCGCCTCATCGCCGAGATCGAGAAGATTCTCGACTGCATGGCAATCTGCGCGCCGCATATTTCGCAAGGCGCCGCGCTCTTCGGACTGCGGAACCTCGATACCTGGAAGGCAGAGAAGAAAGCCATGATGGCGGCCCGCAATGAAGCCTTGCGCGCCGCGTTCCGCAATTCACGGCTCGGCTACCGGCTGGTCAGCGCCGGTGCCTATTTCGCCTATGTGCGGCATCCCTTCGCCGGCGAGACCGCCAGACAGGTGGCGCGGCGGCTGGCGGGCGAGCACGACCTGCTCTGCCTGCCCGGCTCGATGTTCGGCCCCGGCCAGGAGAACTATCTGCGGCTGGCCTTCGCCAATGTCGAAGCGGAGACGATGCCGGCCGTGACCGAACGCCTGATTGAAAGCCAGGGCGGCTGAAGTCAGATTTCGGCGAGCTCGCGGAGCGTCCCGGGCTTCTCGATCGAATAGAAACCCTTGACCCGGCCCAGAACCCCGCCGCGCAACAGATCGTTGATCGCCCGGCTGGCGTTTTCGCGCGCCACGCCGGCCATGCCGGCAATGTCGGACTGGGTGACCCGCTGCATGAGCAGGATGCGGCCGCCGGTCTGCACTTGGCCTAGCCCCTCGGCCAGCGCGGCGAAGGCGCGGGCGACGCGGCCCCGGACCGTGACGCTGCCCTGAGCCACGACCGACTGGTTCGAGCCCCGCAGCCGCTGGGCCAGGAGCCGCAGGGCCAGACGATAGATCAGCGGATTGGCGTCGCCGAGGCGGAAGAAGGCGGATTTGGTGAGATGCAGCAGCCGGCAGGGGCGCAGCGCCATGACGGTCGCCGAGCGCGGCTCGTCGTCCAACAGCGCCAATTCGCCGATCAATGCGCCCGTGCCGAGTACGGCCAGGAGCCGCTCCTGGCCGCCGACCGAGACGACCGAAGCCTTAACGGCGCCGCCGCGGATCAGATAGCAACCGTCGCCCTCGTCGCCGGCATGGAAGAGTATCTCCTTGGCGCGCAGCTCCACGGGAACCGCCGCCTTGGCAAAGGCCCGCCAGGCGTATAGCGGCATGCGCGGCGCTGTCCGGCCGGGCCGCCTATCGGACTCGTTGTTTTCGTTACGCATGTTTCCAGAGACAGACCTAGAATGTGACGTATATCACATTTGCCGATCGGTCCCGCCGCTTCCGGAAACACATTGCCGTGATTGGACTTTTCCAATCCGTCGAGCGGTCGAGCGGCGGCGGTTGCGCCGCGCGCCCATGAGCTTGACCAGCATCGCCATGAAGGCGCCCCGCTCCTGACCGATCTGCATCTGGGCATCGCTTCCGAGTCGGGCGGTCGCCTCGCGCAACTCACGCGGGATGTCGGGCTCGCGATAGGCGACGGATTTGAAATAGTCGTAGAGCCTGCCTTCCAATCCGGGCGTGTAACCCGCCATGTCTTCCCGGCTAGATGGACTGTGAAATACGGCGCAGCACCGCATCGAGGGCGGCGGGCCATTGCCGGCCTTTCTCGGCGATGCGCCAGCCCTGCTCGGTAATCCCGCCCGGTGTCGCCACGCCGCGGGTAATGTCGTCCACCGCAAGCGGACTGTCGCGCAGCACCGCGGCATTGCCGCCGACGATTTCCGCCACCAGGCTTCGCGCGTCGGCGGCACCGAGCCCATTCGCCTCGAACCAGTCGATCGCCTGCTTCATCAACAGCAGGCTCATGCCGGAAAACGCCCCGAGCACACTCGCCACGTTGAAAGCCGATTCACTCTCATAGACATGGACCGGACCGAGATATTCGAGCAGCGCGCGCGCCGCCGCAATGTCCGGATAGAGCGCCGAGGGACCGGCGCCAAGGGCGTTGGCGTGGCCCGGCATCATGGAAACCGCCGGCGTCGCGGCGGATGCAAGCTCGCGCATCGTCGCAAGGCCGATGCCCGCCATCACCGAAAGCACGGTCTGGCCCTTGCGGAATTTCAACGGCGCCAGAACCGCCCGCGCCTGCTGCGGCAACAGGCTCACCACCACGAGATCGCAACTGTCGGCGACCGCCTGATTATCGGGTGCGACCGCGACACCGAAGCGGGCCCGCAAGTCCGCCGCCTTCGCCGCATTGCGCGGCGACACGGTGATCGCATGGGGCGATCCCGCCCGGCCGAGGCCCTCGACGAAGAACGCGGCAAGATGGCCGGTACCGATGAAACCCAATGAAGTCACGGCATCTCGTCCAGCACTTCGCCCACCGCCCTGGCGGTTGCGGCAATGTCGTCTTCGGTATGGACGATCGAGGACAATGAATGCAGCGACGGCGAGGGCGACATGTAAACACCCTTGTCGAACAGCCGCAGGGCGAAATCGCGGAACTTCGCCCGCCTCACATGCGTGCTGAAATCGCGGTAGTCGCCGATCTCGTCGACATCGGTGAAGAACACCTGGAACATGGAATTGACACCCTGGACGATCAGCCGATGCCGGTTGTGGCCCTTCGAGACGTTGCGGATCGCATCCGCCATGGCGTTGCCGAGATGGGCGAGTTTCTTGAAATTCGCCCGGTCGTCGGCCAGCATCACTTCCAGCATGGTCTTGGTCACGGCGAGCGCCAGGCGGCCGGCATTGTGGGTGCCGTAGTGCAAGACCTTGCCCCATTCGAGCCCGGACATGACATGGTCGGGCCCGGCGATTGCCGCCATGGGAAAGCCCGCGCCCAGCGCCTTGCCATAGGTGACGATATCGGGTTTCAAATCATAGAGCTCGGCGCAGCCGCCGGGTGCGACACGGAAGCCGGTCACCGTCTCGTCGAGATAGAACATGGCGCCGTAAAGGCGGCAAAATTCCTCGATGCGCTTCAGATAGCCGGGTTTCGGCAGGATCACGCCCATATTGGCCATGATGCCCTCGGTCACAACGCAGGCGGCGTCATGGCCGTGGATTTCCATGGCTCGCTCCAGCATCTCGACATCGTTCCACGGCACCACCACCGTATCGAGCCAGGCTTCCTCGAGCACCCCGGCCGAATCGACGATGCGGATGGGACTCGACTTGGGGCCCATCATGTTGGGCGGCATGGCATTGGTGTTGAGGATCACCGGGTCCGACCAGCCGTGATAGTGGCCTTCGAACTTGATGATCTTGCGCCTTCCGGTCAGCGCGCGGCAGAGGCGGAAGGCGGCCATCGCCGCTTCGGTGCCGGTATTGGCGAAGCGGATCTTGCCGGCATGGGGCAGAAGCTTGACCAGCATTTCCGCCACTTCGACCTCGAGTTCGAGGGCGGTGGCGAAATGCGTGCCGCGCGCCACCTCGCGGGTCACCGTCTCGACGATTTTCGGATGCGCATGGCCGAGCGGCAGGGCGCCAAAAGCCATCATCCAGTCGATATATTCGTTGCCGTCGACATCATGGAGCCGGGCGCCCGAGCCATGCGACATGTAGCGGGGAAAGGTGCCGAAGGTGGCGGGTCCGCGCGAGGCGGAGGAGACGCCTTCGACGAGAACCTCAAGGCCGCGCTGGAACAGCGCTTCGGATGCCGCGGTATTGGTGGTCATGGCAGTTTTCCGGCTTCAGGATGCAGACCATAAGCGGCAACCGCAACCGGTTCAACGGGATAGATCGCAACACCACGGCTTGCAGGCATCGGCCCAATCAAACCGGGTCGGGCGTCACAAGCGCCCGCCCTTTTTGCTTTCTTGAACCCATCAAAATCCTCTCAAGACTATCCCCTTCTCCCCGCACGTAGTGCGGGGAGAAGGTGGCCAACGGCCGGATGAGGGGTGCGGCGCCGCATGTACTGATAAGCAATTCGACTCGCGGAGAAGTCACCCCTCATCCGCCCTTCGGGCACCTTCTCCCCGCCGCAAGCGGCGGGGAGAAGGGGATACGAGGAGCGGCTTGCGCGAAAAACTAAGTGGGTGTCAAAGAAACGCGGGCAGCATCACTTTCGTGCCGCCTCCAAGATTCTCTTGAGTCGTGTTCTGGAACTTCGGAAGGTATCGCATGAGCCGCTATGTTGTGCTGATTGACGGCAAGAAGGGCGCCTATGGCGTGACCGTGCCGGATCTGCCCGGCTGTACCGCCATGGGCCGCAGTGTCGAAGAGGCATTGGCGAATCCCGCTTCGGCGATGCGCGATTGGGCGGAGGTGACCGAGGAAAGCGGCGGCAGCATCAGGCGTCCGCGCGCCGTGGAAGCCGTCGCTGCCGATGCCGAAGTGCGGTCGGCGTTGGCGCGCGGCGCGGTTTTGGCGAACCTTCCCCTGATCCGCGAATCGGGCCGTCCGGCCAAGGCCAATCTCTCGCTTGACTCCGGCGTTCTCGCGGCCATCGACGAAGAAGCGCGGCGGCGCAAACTTACCCGCTCCGCGCTGATCGAGGCGATGGCAAAGACGGCGCTGATCGAGAGTTAAGCCTGCTTCGGCTCACCTTCCTGCTTCTGCACGAACCGCGCATAGAGCCAGCCGATGCCGACGAGGCAGAGGCCGAGGCCGATGAAGGAGGCGATGCGGTAAAGGCCTTCGAGGTCCGACATATCCGACAGGAACACTTTCAGCACCACCAGCACCATGACGCCAAGCCCCGCATAGCGGATATATTGGCGGGCGAGCCTGATGCCGGCGATGAACAGCGCCAGCGCGGACGCAAGCCAGACGGCGGAATAGGCGTAGGATTCGCCAAGCGACTCGGACCATGGCACCATCATTGGACCTTGAAAGACCCGTTTGGTTTCGAGCGTCACATAGGCAAGCGCCAGTACGAGGGCGAGGAGACCCGCCGCCGGTCGCAACCTGTCCCAGCCGATGCCGGCGAGCTTGCGGGCGATGAGGCCGAGCAGGATGACCGGCGCCAGATAGGCGAGCAGCAGGGCATTGAACACCAGATTGCCCGGAACCGCATCGCCAGTGACGACGGGATTGAGAGCCAGCAGACTGAGAAGAAGGATCGCAGCGCAGGAGACGGCGATCAGCAGGCGCGCGCCCCACATGGAAATGAAAGATGAGAAGACCTGCTGCCGGTACATCAGGCCATAGGCGGCGGCGAGCCAGGTGAGACTGTGGGCGGCCATTTCGAGCAGCCGCGGCTCATTATCCGTGACACCGCCGCCGATCAGCACGCGCAGTTCCAGCGACACGAGCGAAATGGCAAGGCCGAGGCTGAGGCCCTCGAGCGACATGGCCTCGCGAACCAGGTTCTTCGCCTTCAGCCAGCGGCTGGCCACGAAGAAGAGAAGAACCGGAACGCCATAGCCATAGATCACCCAATGCTGGCCGAGCGGCAGGTCGCGGTCGTCGAGCCACAATTCGCGCGAGATGAAGAGACGGAGCGCCGCCAGCGAGGCCAAGGCCACGGCGATGGGCCCCAAGAGTCGCACACCGATTACATTGGTGCCATAGGCATAGGCGGCGGCGAGCGCGGCAATGGCGAGCGTCAGCCAGACGCCGTCGAACAAGCGGTCAAGGGCGAAGAGAAGCAGAGCGGCGGCGCCGCAAGCAAGGATGCCGCAGGCGAGATCGACGGGCGGTTTGGCCAGCCTCTGCCGCATCGACCAGACTGCGGCGATCAGGGCCAGCGCGAAGCCCGCGCCAAGCAAGGCCCACAGATTGGCATCGAGCAGCGCATCGACCCTTCCCCAGGCGCCGAAGACGAAGAGCAATGCCGAGCCCGCGGCCAGCGCCGGCCAGATGACGGGCGCCGGCTTGAGCCGCAGTCCCGCCAGCCCCGCAAGCGTGAAGGCAAGGGCCGCCGCCAGCATCCAGCGCAGGAATTGCAGTGCATCGCCGCCCAGCAGGCTGGTCCACACGCCGCTCTCATCCATGGCGAATTCGTGGAAGGCCGCCTCGCGCCAGGCCATGAGAACGATGAGCGACAGGAGAGCGGCGGCGGGCGCGAGTGCGGCAAGACCGTGCTTGAGCCAGGCCAGCGCCACCAGACCCGCCATGCCGGCGAAGAAGAAAACGAGCCCCAGCGTTGTGTGATCGCTCTCGCCCACCAGCACCGCCAGAACCACCGCGGCGGCGGCAAGACCCGCCATGGCAATGACAAGCGGCTGGGCCATCAGCTTCGGCGCCAGCAGCGTGCCCGTCGCCTCTTCCAGTATGGCGCGGCCGGTTATGGCGAAGACGGCGATGCCGCCGAGTGCCAGGGCAAAGAAGCCGATTGGCGGAATATCCGCCGTCTCGAAGACGCCGCCCTTGAGCCAGAGCAGCGCCCATAGCGCCGAACCCACAATCGCGGCGTAGCCGAGCCACCACCAGGTGCGGCGGCGCAGGATGGCGAAGCCCGCCGCGAGGATCGCCAGGAGATAGGGAAAGAAGCTCCAGGCATTGGGATCGGGCGACGGGATCAGGCTTGGCGTTCCATAGGAGCCGATGAGGCCCAAGGCGGCGATCATCGGGCCCTGGCGAAGCGACAGGGCAAGGGCGCCAAGGCCCAGGGCCGCAAGTCCGATGAAGGCGGCAAGCGGCGCCACCAGCTCATAGAGCGCGTAAGCCGCATAGATGCTGCCGAAAGCGATGACGAGGCCCGCCGCCGCCAGGGCCTGCGGTACATAGTCCGGCTGCAGGCCGGCCACCGGCTGCGGCAGGGGTTTCCGCCGCAGGGCTTCGCCGGCCGCCACCAAGGCGCCACCGAGCAGGAGGCCGAGGACGATCTGCAAGGCGGGCGGGATCAGACCTTCGTCATAGGCATATTTGACGAACAGCAACCCGCCGATGGCGATGGCGATGCCGCCGATCCACACGAACCAGCGCGAGGCGAGTGCCTGTTCCATGTCGCGCTTCGGTGCGGCGACTCTGGCGGCGGCGGGCTGCCACTTGGCGGCCGGCGGCGGTGCAGCGGGCTCCGCCGCTACCGGTTCCACGGGTTTCGCAAGTATTGCGGCCTTTGGCTTAACCGGCGGTGGCGCCGGAACCAGGCCCGTGTGCCGCAGCTTGTCCAGCTCATCGACAAGATTGCCGAGCTGCAGCTTGAGCTGGGCGAGCCGGGATTCGAGTTTGGAAATCTTGCCGAGAGCCACCAGCGCCATGACAAAGACGCCGATCAGGATCAGAAAACCGAAACCATACATATGCCCTGCCCCCGTATGAGTCGCGTACAGCCTTAGCTTGCACCGGGGGCGTGAAAGAGAGAAGTATCATCGCATGACGCTTCGCCAGGACATCAAGCCGGCCCTGTGGTCGGCCGCTCCCGTGGCCTGGGAGACTTCGCCCGGCCTTGTGGCATACCCCGAAGCCATAGCGCGCATGGAGCGCACGGTGGAGGCGATCGCGCACGGCAAGGCCGGCGAGCGCGTGTGGCTGCTCGAGCATCCCCCGCTCTATACGGCGGGCAGCAGCGCGAGGGACGAAGATCTGGTGGCGCCCGCCCGCTTGCCCGTCTTCAGGACCGGCCGCGGCGGGCAATATACCTATCACGGGCCCGGCCAGCGGGTGGCCTATGTGATGCTCGATCTCAAGCGCCGCGGCGCCGATGTTCGGGCCTTCGTGGCCGGCCTCGAGCAATGGCTGATCGCGGCGCTGGCGCTCTTGGGCGTCGAGGGCGAAAGGCGCGAGGACCGGGTGGGCGTGTGGGTGCGCAAGCCCGGCGGCGAGGCCAAGATCGCCGCCATCGGCATCCGGCTCCGGCACTGGGTGAGCTTCCACGGCATCAGCCTCAATGTGGCGCCTGACTTATCGCATTTCGACGGCATCGTACCCTGCGGGGTGAAGGATCACGGGGTCACCAGCCTTGCCAAGCTTGGCCTGGCGGTCAGCATGGCGGAGGCCGATCAGGCGCTTAAAACCGCCTTCACCCGGATTTTCGGGCCGCTTCGCTGATCGGCCACTTGCTTGGATCGGGCGTCCCCAACATACAGCGAGGCCCGGCAGACGATGCGGGGGCCGCCGGCACGGAACCGCACAAATATTGCGTTGGTTTGCTCAGGATCAAGTCGGCGGCGGCCGAGCGCTTGTACTTGTGAATTGGCGGCAGGTTGAGAGGTTTCGACGGGCAATCGGGCGAGCCCCGCGCGCTTCGGTTCAAAGTGCCGTCCAGGTGTGATTGCCGGAACACCCGTGAAAGGATGGATGCGATGACTAGCTTTGCACAACACAACACCAAGGCAATTGCCGGCATCGGGACGCTTGCCGGATTGACCGGTGGACTCGCCGAAGTCGCGTGGATATGGATCTATGGCGCGCTGAGCCATATCGACTCCGCCTCCGTTGCCCGCGGCGTCAGCCGGGCTGTCGGAATTGAGACCCTGGCCGATCCCGTCGTTCTCGGGATCGCCGTTCACATGTTGCTCGCCGCTGCCCTTGGAATTGCACTCGCATTCGCGATGCAGCCGCTGCTGGCGCGCTGGGGCCGGAGCCAAACGGTCAAATACGCCACCGTGACCGCGGCACTCGCAATCGTCTGGGCGGTCAACTTCCTCGTCATTTTGCCCGTCCTCAGCCCAAGCTTCGTCGGCCTCGTGCCCTATGAAGTGAGCTTTCTGTCGAAAATCCTGTTCGGCGTCGCCGCGGCCGCGGTTCTGGGAATTCGCGCCGAGGTGAAGCCCCATGCGCAAAACACCAAGGCGGCACGCCACGTCAAGTGAAGCGATCTTGATGTTGCATCCAGTGCGCCATGATGGCGGCGCCGGCGGCTATGGCGCCGGCCGCACGCTGAAACCGGACCAGCCTTCATCTTGCACCGGCGATGATTCAAGGCGCGCCACCGAGGCCAAGCGCGGCCCCTTGCGGCAGGCGGCGATCATGCCTTCGATGTCCGCGGCGCCGCCGCTCACCACCATCTCGACCTGGCCGGTGCGCAAGTTCCGCACCCATCCGGTGAGGCCGCGCGACACGGCTTCGTCCACCACGAAGGCGCGGTAGCCCACGCCCTGCACCCGGCCTTCGACCGTCACGCGGATGGCGCTCACACGAACTCCATGATCACGGCGTCGACCGCGAGGCTGTCGCCCTGCCGCGCCTTGAGCTTTTTCACCGTCACGTCGCGCTCGGCGCGCAGGATATTCTCCATCTTCATCGCCTCGACGATGGCGAGCGTCTCACCCGCCTTCACCTCCTGGCCCTCGCCGACCGCGATCGATATGACGAGACCCGGCATCGGGCAGAGCAGCGTCTTCGATGTGTCGGAAACCGGCTTCTCCGGCACCAGCCGCGCCAGCTCCGCTTCGCGCTCGGTATAGACATGGGCCTCGAGGCTCACCCCGCGATGGCCGAGTCGGTAGCCGTTGAGGATGCGGCGCACCTGCACCGTCATCGGCTTGCCGCCGACCTCGGCTGAAAATACCGGCGCACCCGGCACCCAGCCGCAAGTATCGGCGAGCCTATCGGTTTCCGCCGTCACCTCGCGCCGGTGCCAGTCCTGGCCGAGCCGCACCAGGCGCGAGGTCGAGAAGGCGACTTCGCGGCCTCTCATCTGGCTGCCGATCCGGCGCTTCCGGCGGTTTTCGATGTGATCGAGCAGGCAGGCCACTTCGGCCAGCCGCGCCGCCAATTCCGGCGCCGGAACAATGCCGTGGAAGCCACCCGGAAATTCCTCGGCGATGAAGCCGGTCGACAGCGCGCCCGACTGCCAGCGCGGATTTTGCATGATGGCCGAGAGGAACGCCACATTGTGCTGGATGCCGTCGATGTAGAAGCCATCGAGCGCCTCCGCCATCGCCGCGACCGCGGCGGCGCGCGTCCCGGCATGGGTGCAGAGCTTGGCGATCATCGGGTCGTACCAGATCGAAATTTCGCCGCCCTCGGTGACGCCGGTGTCGTTGCGCAGGCCGGCGCCGTCCGCCTTTTGCTCCGCTGGCGGACGATATTTGACCAGCCTGCCGGTGGAGGGCAGGAAATTGCGGTAAGGGTCTTCGGCATAGATGCGGGATTCGACCGCCCAGCCCTTGAGCTTCACGTCCTCCTGGCGGATTGCCAGCGTCTCGCCCGCCGCCACGCGGATCATCTGCTCGACCAGATCGATGCCGGTCAGCAGCTCGGTCACCGG
>CAYOZR010000014.1:0-34546 GCA_964408555.1 uncultured Aestuariivirga sp. | reverse complement strand
CCATCTTGAGGCCGAAGAGCTCGTCGATCTCCTCGTCCTTGGAGGTGAGGAAGATGACCGGCAGATCGGTCTTCTGGCGGATGCGGCGGAGCAGCTCCATGCCGTCCATGCGCGGCATCTTGATGTCGAAGATCGCCATGTCGGGCGGATGATCCTGCAGGCCCTGGAGCGCGGTGGCGCCGTCATTGTATTTCTGCACGGTGTAGCCCTCGTTCTCGAGAGTCATGCCCACCGAAGTCAAAATGTTGCGGTCGTCGTCGACCAGGGCGATTGTCGGCATTTTCTTGTTCATCCTCAATTGGTCCCTTGGCGCGTCTAAGGGTGGAACTAGAACAAAATGTGGCAGGCATGATAGGGGTTCCGGGATGGAATTGCGAGGTCCGATGATGGAAAGACCGGGACGCTTCGAGGGCCGGGAGGCCAGGCTGCTGCTGCGGCGGGCCCGGACCGGCACACTGGCCAGCCTCGATCGCGGCGGCGACGGCGCTTACGCCTCGCTCGCCAATGTGGCAACCGATGTGGACGGGGCGCCCATCGTGCTGATCTCGAAGCTCGCCTGGCATACGCAGAATCTGGCGGCCGACGGGCGCGGCAGCCTCCTGGTGGCGGAGCTGCCCAAGACCGGCGATGCGCTGACCGGCCAGCGGGTGACGGTGATGGGGCGCTGGCGCGAGGCAAGCGAGGCGCGGCTGCGCCGGCGCTATCTGGCGCGCCACCGGCACGCGGCGATGTATGTGGATTTCAGCGATTTCCGCTTCTGGCGGCTCACGCCGGAGGTCATCCATGCGGTGGCGGGATTCGGACGCATCGAAACCCTGAGCCCGGCCGAAATGTTTCCGCCGGCCGCCGAGATGGAGGGAGCGGAAGAGAGCGCCATCGCCCATATGAATGAGGACCACGCCGAGGCGGTGCGGCTCTATGCGACGAGGCTTCTGGGGGCCCCCGACGGCGAATGGAAAGCCGCCGCAGTCGATCCCGATGGCGCCGATCTCGTCTTGGGCGAGCGAAGCCTGCGCCTCGCCTTTCCCGAATCTGTATATACAGCTAGTGCGCTGCGAGAGAGTTTCGTGGCACTCGCGGCAAAAGCGCGGACGAAATAGTTGTTATACCTGCCTGACCGGCGCGGCTCGCCTCGGCTTATGATGGCCTGCTTGCAAGAGTCCCGGCCGCCGTGCTCCAATGCTCCATTACGGCGAGAACAATGGTTGGAGGTTGCCATGCGAGCGGCGGCAGTAGCTCTCGGGTCACTCCTGATTGGTTCAGCGTCGAATGGGGTTCTCGCCGGCCCCGATCCGGCCCGCGGTCAACAGATGTTCGGCCGCGCCTGCGTCGCCTGCCACTCGCTGGAGCCGGACAAGAATATGACAGGACCCAGCCTTGCCGATTTGTGGGGCAGGAAGGCGGGCAGTCTGGCAAGCTTCAAACGCTACTCTTCAGCCATCAAATCGGCTGAAGTCGTGTGGGGCGATCGAACCCTCGATCGGTGGCTCACCGACCCGAAGCGTTTTATTCCGGGCAATCATATGCTCTTTCCCGGCGTTCAGGACGATCTGGCGCGCTCCGATCTCATGGCGTTCCTGAAGCAGGCCGCCCGGCCCGGAGCGCCAACCGCACAGGGCACGCTCGGCATGGAAGGAATGGGTGCGGCCGTGCCCGATCTGAAGTCGGTTCCTGCCAGTTCCAAAGTGAAGGAAATCAACTTCTGCGGCGATACCTACAGCGTCACAACGGCGGACGGGCAGACGGTTCAGTTCTGGGAACGCAATTTGCGCTTCAAGACGGATACGAGCTCAGATGGCCCGCCGAAGGGTTCTCCCGCCATTGTGGGAGCGGGAATGGCCGGCGACCGCGCCTCGGTGATCTTCGCCGCGCCAGAAGAATTCGGCCAGTTCATCAAGCGGCAGTGTTGAGGTTCAGTTGACCCCTCGGGCAACGCGATCCTTGCATCTGGCGGGTGGCGGTTATCGGATCCGGACGGAGCCGATTTGACGGGCGGACAGCAGAGCCTGCGGTTGGCCTTTCCAGCGCCGGTTTACAGCGCCGAGGCCTTGCGGCTGGCGTTCAAGACGCTTTCCGATGCGGTCTAAATTTGAGGTATTTACATCATTATTTGATGTTCGATACCGCATTTTCTTGATGAAATCTTCGCTTTTTCTCCTCATTTTACTTGAGACGGCGCGGGGGCGGCCATAAGAAATCCATCGGTAACGGCTGGAGAGTTTCCATGGACAGTGCGACCGACAATGTAATCCGCGCCGAACTGGCGCGTCTCGGCCTCACCTGGATCGATGGCATTTCCTGGAATGACGGCGCCGCCCGGCTCTATGAGGCGGCGGTGAAGCGTGGCGAAGGGCTGGTGGCGGAAGGCGGGGCGCTGGCGGTTTCGACCGGCAGCCATACCGGCCGCAGCCCCAATGACAAATTCGTGGTGCGCGATCAAACCACCGAACACACGATCTGGTGGGACAACAACCGGGCGATGAGCCGGGCGCAGTTCGAGGCGCTGAAGACGGATTTCCTGGCTCACGCCAAGCTCAAGAACCTGTTCGTGCAGGACCTCGCGGCCGGCGCCGATCCCGCCTATCGCTGGCCGACGCGGGTCATCTGCGAATATGCCTGGCATGCCCTGTTCATCCGGCATCTGCTGATCGTGCCGCAGGACCGTTCCGGTTTCGCGCCGAAGCTGACGGTGATCGATCTCCCCTCCTTCAAGGCCGACCCTTCGCGCCACGGCACGCGCAGCGAAACGGTGATCGCACTCGATCTGGCCCACGGCCTGGTGCTCATCGGCGGCACCCAATACGCGGGCGAGATGAAGAAGGCGGTGTTCACGGTGCTCAACTATTTCCTGCCCGAGCAGGGTGTGATGCCGATGCATTGTTCCGCCAATGCCGGCCAGGCGAATGACAGCGCGGTGTTCTTCGGCCTGTCGGGAACCGGCAAGACCACGCTGTCCGCCGACCCGCGGCGTACGCTGATCGGCGACGACGAGCATGGCTGGTCGCAGCACGGCATCTTCAATTTCGAGGGCGGCTGCTATGCCAAGGCGATCAGGCTTTCCAAGGAGGCCGAGCCGGAGATTTATGCCGCCACGCAAAAATGGGGCACGGTCCTGGAGAATGTGACGATCGATCCGGACAGCCGCGGGCTCGACCTCGATGACGGATCGGTGACGGAGAACACGCGCGCCGCCTATCCGCTTTCCTATATAGCCAATGCCGGCAAGACGGGTCTGGCGCCCACGCCTAAGACCATCGTGATGCTGACGGCGGATGCCTTCGGCGTGCTGCCGCCGATTGCCAGGCTGACGCCGCAGCAGGCCATGTATCACTTCCTCTCGGGCTATACGGCGAAAGTCGCCGGAACCGAGCGCGGCGTGACCGAGCCACAGGCAACCTTTTCAACCTGCTTCGGCGCGCCCTTCATTCCGCGGCATCCGAGCGTCTACGGCAATCTGCTGCGCGAGCTCATCGCCAGCCACAATGTCTCCTGCTTCCTCGTCAACACCGGCTGGACCGGCGGCGCCCATGGCGCGGGGCATCGCATGCCGATTGCGGCGACGCGGGCACTGCTCAACGCCGCACTTGCCGGTGAGCTCGATCGAGCGCAGATGCGGACGGATGCAAATTTCGGTTTCGCGGTTCCCATCGCCGTCGATGGCGTCGATGCCAGGATACTGAACCCGCGCGAAACCTGGACCGACAAGGCCGCTTACGACGCGCAGGCCAAGAGGCTCGTCGCCATGTTCGTCGGGAACTTTACCAAGTTCGAGGACCATGTAGGCGCCGATGTGAGGGCGGCGAGCCCCATGGTGCAACTGGCGGCGGAGTAGCCGTCACGCGGCTGACCCTTTGAGGCATCGCTTCCGGCGATGCACCTCAGGGTGAGGATTTGTGAAATTCCTCATGCCCGACGCAGATGCGTTGGGAATCATCGGTGGAGAGCGGTTCGTCGAGCAGCATGCAGTAATGGGGCCCTTGCGGATCGGCCTCGCGGCCTTGCTCGCGGAAGTGGCGGCAGGTGGCGCAGAGGCCGAAGCTCGAGTGCGAGCCGCGCTTGATTTCGCTTTCGAGCAGTTGGCGCAGACCCTTGGCCAGGCGGCGGCGCGTCTTGTCGCCGAGGCCATCGGCGTCGCCGGCCAGTCTTGTCCATGGATCGCGCGACGGGGCGGCCTCGCCCTTGGCGGTGAGCATGAGGACCACCGAGCGCTTCTCGCCTTCGCGCACGGTCTTGCTGACGAAGCCCTTGCGCTCCAGCGCGATCAGGGTCTGGGAGATGGTGCCCTTGGTGGCGCCGAGATAGCGGGTCAACGCGCCGGGCGAATTGGAAAAGCGGTTGGCGCGGGCGAGATAGCGCAACGCCTCCCACTGGGCCGGATTGAGACCTTCGGCATGCTCGCCCGCCCGCATCAGACGCGAGAGGCGCTCGATCGCGGCGGCGATCAGGGGGCCGGCAATGTCGTTGTCCTCACTCATGCAAGCTCTCGACAGTATTACGCCGAGAGCATTCTTGCATGGGCAGCAGCCTCGCGCCACAGCGCCGAGATCATGGCGCCGGTCAGCGAGCCGAAAAGGACCGGCGTCAGAGAATTCTCAGTGCGGTAATCCAGTTCACATTGGCGGCGATCTCGTTCATGGCGGCCTTTCAGTATTTGAACTTAGGCTGCCAGCCGGCCGGACCCTGCGGGATCAAGTCCAAAAGATGCCAGACGCCGCAATAGAGATCGCCGGGCTCGAAAGAGGTATCGGAGACCCGCAGCACCTTGCCGTCTCTCTTCTGGAACACGGAGACGCCGGGATAATAGCCGCCATCGCCGCCATAGCCGGTATCCTCGGCGAGGCTGGTGCCGCGATAGGAGATCATCGGAAAGCGCCAGCCGCGCGCGGCGGCGAATTGGCTCTGCGCTTCCGGCTTGTCGGGCGAGGCGATGACGAAGGCGGCGCGGCTGGCCAGATGATCGTAGACGCCGTTGAAGCCATCGGCCCAAAGCGTGCAATAGGGGCAGGTGCGGCCCATGTTGTGGATGACGATCAAATCGTCCTTCTTGCCGAAGAGATCGGACCAGCCCGCGGTCTGGCCGGTCGAGCGGATGAAGGAATAATCCTTCATCTCCTGGGGCTCGGCGGCGCGGCGGACTTTGACGATGTCCTGGCGCAGCGCCTCGAGCTGCTTGTTGAGATCTTCCAGTTTCTTGGCGGCGGCTTGGTATTTCATTTGCGGGTCCTCCTTTTGCGGGGCGGTTTTCTGCCGAATTCGGCGAGCCAGCCCGAGAGTTCGTCGAACTGGGTCTGCCAGTATTTGCTGTAGCGGTTGAGCCAGACGGCGGCGGTGAAAATGGGCCCGGCATCGAGACGGCAGCGGCTGATACGGCCGGTACGCTCCTGGGCGAGGAGCCCCGCCCTGACCAGAACTTGAATGTGCTTGGAGACGGCCTGCAGGGAAATGTCGAAGGGTGCGGCGAGTTCGGATACCAAAAGCTCGCGGCCGTCGAGGCGCTCGAGAATGGCGCGGCGGATGGGATCGGCCAGCGCCGCGAAGACCAGATCGAGCCGGGCTTCGGCGAGCGAGGCTGGGGCGGTGGGTTTGGCGGTGGCGGGTGAGGTGGGCATTGATCAACCTTTATGTTGATAGTCAATCATAAGGTTGATTGAGAGTCAAGACGCGTCCTGCGACCCGTTATCCCGGCGAAAGAGGTGGCGTCAGTGGGCGGCTTCCCAATCCTGCGCGGCGCGGGCGTCGACTTGCAGGGGGACGGTGAGTTTGAGGGCCGGCTCGGGGGCCTTTTCCATGACGTGCTTGACGACAGTCATGGTCTTTTCGACTTCGGCATCGACCGCCTCGAAGATCAATTCGTCATGGACTTGCAGCAGCATTTTGGCCGAGAGATTTGCTTCGGCGAGGGCTCCGTGCATGCGGATCATGGCGCGGCGGATCACATCGGCGGCCGCCCCCTGAATGGGCGCATTGATGGCGGCGCGCTCGAGAAAGGCGCGCTCGGAAGGGTTGGGCGAGGCGATGCGCGGGAAATGGCAGCGGCGGCCGAAGATCGTCTCGACATAGCCCCGGTCGCGGGCCTGCTTCTTGGTCGCCTCCATGTAATCGCGGATGCGCGGGAAGCGGTTGAAATAGGTGCGGATGTAGTCGCCCGCCTCTTCGCGGGAAATGCCGAGCTGGTTGGCAAGCCCGAAGGCGGAGATGCCGTAGATGATGCCGAAATTGATGGCCTTGGCTCTCCGGCGCACCGAGGGGTCCATGCCCTCGACCGGCACGCCGAACATTTCGCTCGCCGTCATGGCGTGGATGTCGAGGCCTGTTGCGAAAGCCTTCTTCAATTGCGGAATGTCGGCGACATGGGCGAGGACGCGCAGTTCGATCTGGCTGTAGTCGGCGCTGATCAGCTTCGAGCCCCTGGGCGCCACGAAGGCCGAGCGGATCTTGCGGCCCTCCTCGGTGCGCACCGGAATGTTCTGCAGATTGGGATCGGTCGATGACAGGCGGCCGGTCGAGGTCGAGGCGAGCGCATAACTCGTGTGCACCCGGCCGGTCTTCTCGTTGATGAAGCCGGGGAGCGCATCGGTGTAGGTCGAGCGCAGTTTCGCCATCTGGCGCCAGTCGAGGACGCGGCGGGCGAGATCGATGCCCTGCGCGGCCAGCTCCTCAAGCGCATCGCTGTCGGTGCTCCAGGCGCCGGTGGCGGTCTTGCGGCCGCCGGGCAATCCCATCCGGCCGAAGAGAATGTCGCCCAGCTGCTTGGGCGAGCCGATGTTGAAGGGCTCGCCGGCCAGCTCATAGACCTGGGCTTCGATCTTGGCGGCGGCGGCGGCGAATTCGCCGGAGAGCCTGGCCAGCACGGCGCGATCGACGAGGACGCCTTCACGCTCCATCAGCGAGAGGACGCGGACCAGCGGGCGCTCGAGGGTCTCGTAGACGGTGAGCTTGTGCACTTGCGCGAGCCGGGGCTTGAGCAGCTTCCACAGGCGCAACGTCACGTCGGCATCCTCGGCGGCATAGCGGGTGGCGCGGTCGAGGGGCACGCGGTCGAAGGAGATGGCGGATTTGCCGGAGCCCGCCACTTCCTTGAAGCTGATGGGCTTGTGGCCGAGATGGCGCTCCGACAATTCATCCATGCCGTGGCCGACATCGCCCGCTTCCAGCACGTAGGAAACGAGCATGGTGTCGTCGAGGGGGGAAAGCTCGATGCCGTGGCGGGCGAAGACCAGAATATCGTATTTGAGATTCTGGCCGATCTTGAGGATCGAAGGGTCTTCGAGCAAAGGCTTGAGCCGGGCGATGGCATCTTCGAGCCTGATCTGGCCGGCGACGGGCTCGCCGCCGAACAGGCCGCCGCCTTCGGATTTGTGAGAGAGAGGAATGTAGCAGGCCTTGCCCGGGGCGAGCGCCAGCGAGACGCCGGCAAGCCCCGCCTGCATGGCATCGAGCGCATCGGTTTCGGTATCGACGGCGATCGTACCCTCGTCATAGGCCGCGGCGATCCAGCGATCGAGGGAATCGAGGCTGAGCACGGTTTCGTAATCGGCATGGCGGATGGGGATGGCGAGGAGGGCTGCTTCCGCCTGCTTCAGGCTCTCACCCATTCCGTCATCCCGGCGAAAGCCGGGACCCATCGTGCCGAGGGACGGTGTTTGATCCTGCGTGGTTCCGGCTGACGGAGAAATGGGTCCCGGCTTTCGCCGGGATGACGAATCTTGAGCGGCTTCGCCTTCCTCCGGCGGCCAGTATTTGACCTCGACCGGCACGGGATCGATCGCCGCCATGTCGGCATCGAGTTCGCCGGCGACTTTCTTGGTGAAGCTGGCAAATTCCAGCGCCTTCAAGAAGCCGATGAGCTGCGAGGCCTTGGGCGCATCGACGGCGAAGGAGCCGACATCGTGTTCGACCGGCACATCGTCGCGCAAGGTCACCAACCGCTTCGACAGGCGGGCCTGCGCGGCGAATTCGATGAGGCTCTCGCGGCGCTTCTGCTGCTTGATCTCGGAAGCCCGCGCCAGCAGGGTTTCGAGATCGCCATATTCATTGATGAGGAGCGCGCCGGTCTTGACACCGATCCCCGGCACGCCCGGCACATTGTCGACCGAATCGCCGGCGAGTGCCTGCACGTCGATCACCTTGGCGGGCGTCACGCCGAATTTCTCCATGACCTCGGCCTCGCCCACCTCCTTGTCCTTCATGGTGTCGTAGAGGGCGACGCCGGGGCGGACCAGCTGCATCAGGTCTTTGTCGGAGGAGACGATGCGGCAGGTGGCGCCGGCTTCCACCGCCTGGCGCGCATAGGTGGCGATCAGATCGTCGGCCTCGTAATCGTCCTGCTCGATCGCCGCCACGTTGAAGGCGCGGGTCGCCTGGCGGATCAGGCCGAATTGCGGGCGGAGATCGGCGGGCGGATCGGGGCGGTGGGCCTTGTATTCGGGATAGATGGCATTGCGGAAGGTGCGGGCCGACTTGTCGAAGATGACGGCGAGATGGGTGGGCTGGTTGCCGGCATTGGTTTCCTTCAAGAGCTTCCACAGCATGGCGCAAAACATCCGCACTGCGCCAGTAGGCAACCCATCAGACCTCTTGTTGTATTTTGGGTCTTGATTTTGCGCTTGAAAGTAGGCGCGGAATACATAGCCGGAACCGTCGATCAGATAGAGATGGTCACCGGGCTTCAGGGCTTGGGATTTGGGCATGGAGAGGGTTATGCCATCCGCCTGCCGCCGAGGCCAGTCCGGCGGTTGCGGCCTTCAGCATTGCGCGCGGAGGTGGCCTTCGGCTATATGAGGCCCGGCCCAGGCACCCGTAGCTCAGCTGGATAGAGCGCTGCCCTCCGAAGGCAGAGGTCACAGGTTCGAATCCTGTCGGGTGCGCCAATCAAATCAATGAAATTGTTAGTATTTTGAATTTTATCTGGTGACGCATTTGGCTGGGTTTCGCTTCGGTCATCACCCGGTCACTACCAATTGCATTTTGAATGCCGCCAAAAGGGACGATACTCTCTGGCCTGCCGCCGGTTCAGTGGACACCGAGTTAAGGTGGTTCGATTTCAGGAGGAATCGGAGAGGAACTTTTCCCTCCCCTTGCGGAGGGGACAAGGGGAGCGCTCCAGCGGCCTGCTTTGTCACCCCCTACACAAGCAGGAGGATTGGATCAACAGACATATTCCCAACGGCAGTAGCCATTGTAGTCGCAAGATTCGCGCCAATAGCCTATCGCGCAGTAGTCCATGGCGGGAAGCGGCTTTGACATGGCAATCGATTCCGCCGCCTTGCCGGTGTCGGCGCCAAAGCCATTTGCCGTGCTCAGCATCGCCTTCAAATCAAAAAATTCAGGCTTGCCGTCCGCGGTTGTCTTGCCAGGCCGTGCAACCTTTCCCACCGTGGACATGAGCTTGGCCGCCATTATCATCATCTGGCCGTCCTTTTCGGTTTCCGCAATCGCGGCGAGATGGGCAGCCGTTTCAACGCGGACGCGAATATTCGCAAGTTGTTCCGGCTCCATGGCTTCTTCAGCCACGACGACCGGAACGGCAGCAATGCTAGCGACGATTGCAGCAATGAAGATGAGTTTTCGCGACATCGACATTCGATTTCTCCCGACCAAGCCAAGATTTCTTGTCTGAACGCCAGTTCTGCATGAGACCCAATGACCTGAAGTATGGTATTCCACAATTGTTCCGATCTCACAATCTTTGTGGAGGGCCAAGAAAATGGCTCGGCAAAGTAAGGTTCGCCGGCTACTGGCATCAGCTATTGGGGCCACGGCCATAATTGGCAGTGCAACGCCATTATGGGCGCAGTCAGCCAGCTTTGACTGTAAAAAGGCAGCGGCTCCAGACGAAATTGCGATTTGCTCAAATCCCGAACTCGCCGGCCTGGATAGTTTGGTTTCCGTTGGGTATCGACATCTCCAACGCCGCCTGGGTGCCAAGATGGCAAATCGGATACATTTGCCGTTCCTGCGTGCCCGGCGCGCCTGCAAATCCAATTCATTTTGCATTTTTGAAAGGCAGATTGCCGAGATTCCATCATTTCGCGTCTTGGGGGCAAAGATCGAACCGCCGGCATGGCTCACGACGACAAATCATGCCGGCTACGATGAGCTGAAAAAAATGCTGAATGTCGGTGAATGCAGCGTGGCAACTATCTCCGAAATTTCCTACCGGCTTTGTATGCCGGACGATGGCAATGTTTGTATCCCGGCCGCCGACTCAGGCTCAAGTGTTGCACTCTCAAACGGGATTTACGGTGTTTCCTATGACAAGGTCGAACAGGTCCATCATTCGTCAGTAGGAGATCCCGTTATTGCGTGCCTCAGCGATGTCCCCAAGGACTGCCCGCCCGGCGATGATCGCGGATACGTCTGGAGTGTCACGAACCTGCGCACGGGTGAATCCTGGGAGTTGCCCGATGCCCAGCATCGATGCGGCGGAGCGTAGGCCTCGGATTTCGGCATCGCCCAGAACCGCGTGGCAATTATCAAATTCATTGTTGCATTGAACCAAGCTGTGACCCCGCAGGCGGGACGCGATGGCAGGCTCAGCTCACGTGGCGGATGGCCTTGGCGATCGACTGAAGCGGCTCCGCGCCGGTCGCGGTGATCAGGAAGCCGTCCTCGATCCGCAGCCCGCCCCACGGCGCGAAGAAGACCGGGATGTCGATCGAAAACACCATGTCCGCGGCCAACGGCGCGGTGAATTTCGAGGTGAGAATCGGCCACTCGAACTCCACGAGCCCGACGCTGTGAACGCCGGAATAGGCGAAGTATCGTTCAAGGCCCGCGGCGCGGCATACGCCCCGGGCGATGGCGTCGATTTCGGCGCCGGTCACGCCGGGTCTCAGGGCCGCGGCGGCCGCCTCCTGGGCCGCGATCGCGGTGCCCACCGCCCGCTCGATCCGCTCGTCGACGCGGCCGACCGCCGCCACGCGGCCGATGGCGGCATGATAGCCCTCGTAGCGGGGCGCCAGCGTTATCAGCACATGGTCGCCCTTGCCGATCCGCCGGTTGGTCGTGCGGGTGATAATGGCAAAGGTGTTTTCCTTGCCCGACCCGACGATGGTATCGATCCCCATGCCCTCGCTGCCCATGCGGCGCATGACATGTTCCGCCTCGGCGGCGATTTCACGCTCGGTCACGCCCGAAACGGTGGCCGCGAGTGCTGCCGCGGTGCCGGCCTCGGCGATCCGGTAGGCTTCACGAATGACGGCGATTTCGCTCGGACTCTTGATGGCGCGAAGCCCAAGAATGAGCCGGTCGCCGGCGGCCATTTCCGCGCCGGTTGCAGCGATGAGCGCATCCCACAGCTTTTTCGGGAGCGCATCGCCGCCGGCGATGGCGATCCGCCGTGGAGAGCGCCCGCGCGCTCCTAACGATTTCAGGGCATCGGCGAGCCGGTGGATTTCGCTGAAGGGGTATTCTTCGTCGGGGTGGGTGAACGCATCGACGACACGCACGTCCCGGCAATAGGAGGCGGCCGTCACGAGCGCCTCCGATTCCGGCCCGGTGGCGATGAAAGCCTCGCCCGCGAGCGGCACCACCGTCAATGCCGGCTCGAAATGCGGCTGATAGTCGAACAGGTAACGGGCGTGCTGCTGGCCGTATACGGCGCGATCGTCGGAATAGGCGATGAACACATCGAGCTTCGCTTCCGCCATCCGCTCGCGCAACCGGCGGCGCCGGTCTTCGAACTCGCCAGCCGGGATTGTGGGGCGCGCGTTGCCGGTCATGGCGTAACCTCTTTTCGGGGGACGAGGGCAAGAGCCCTGATTGGCAGTCCCGAGCGCCGGCCCCAGCCGGGAGCCGCGGCGGGGTGAAGTAGGCCCGATCGGGGGTCTTGCCGTCAAGGGCCGGCGATCGCCGCTGCCTTTCATTTGTCCCTTTGAACGCGCCCAACACACCAATACTATAAGCCCATTCGCGGCGCCGGGACAGAACGGCGGGGAGTATGGACATGCGCTATGAACTAATGTTGCCGCACCAGATCAAGACGGCGATCGCCGGGCGCTGGCCGGTGGTCTTGCCGTTGGGCGTGCTCGAATATCACGGCGAGCACCTGGGCGTCGGCATGGACACGCTGGCCGTCGTCAAGATGCTGGACATTCTCGAGACGGAGATGGACCTGGTCATCCTGCCGCCCTTCTATTATGGCGCGGCGAGCTATGCGGTGGAGCCGCCGGAGGGCAACGGCTCGCTGCAGGTCGATTCGAGCGCGCTGCACCCTTTCGCCCGCGAGATGTTCAAGGGCCTGTTGCGCATCGGCTTCCGCAATATCCATTTCTTCATCCATCACCAGACCGAGAATTTCACCGTCGGCATGCCGACCGATCTCGCCTTCAAGTTCGGGGCGCGCCAGGCGATCTTCGAATTTCTCGAGAAAGACCGCGGCGAAGGCTGGTGGGGCAATGCCAAGATGGCCGACTACTACGCGCAGCAGTCGGCGGGCGACGATCCCTTCAACTGGATCAAGGGCCATGCGCTGATGACGCCGGAGATCGTCAAGCAATATCCCTTCGATCATGCCGGCAAGGGCGAAACATCGCTGATGTTGGCGCTATGCCCGGAAGCCGTGGACATGCGTCTTCTGTCGGAGAAGACCTGGTATACGCGCGATGCCAAGGAGGCATCGGCGGAAGTGGGAGCAATGGGGCGCGATCTCATCCTCGCGCATATGCGGAAGGCGTTGGGTGCGTCTACTTGACGGCGCCGGCGGTGAGGCCCTTGACGATATAGCGTTCAAGGAAAATGCCGATCAGGACCAAGGGCGCGATGGCCGCGGTCGACAGCGCCGCCATGGACCACCATGAGATGCCTTGCGAGCCGGTCTGGCTGGCGACCATGACGGGGAGCGTCTTGGCGTCGGTGCTGGTGAGGAGCGCGGCGAAGTAATATTCGTTCCAGCACAGCACGACCGAGAGAATGAAGGCCGCCACCATGCCGGGAAGCGCAATCGGCAAGACGATGCGCAGGAAGGCGCCCCACACGCTGCAGCCGTCGACCAAGGCCGCCTGCTCGAGTTCGATGGGGATGGTTTCGAACTGGTCGCGCATGATCCAGATGACGATGGGCAGCACCATCAGCGTATAGACGAGGATCAACCCCACCTTGGTATCGAGCAGGGCAAGCTCCTTGTAGAGAACCAGGAACGGCATGGCGAGCACGACGGGCGGCAGGATCAGTTGCGATAGGAAGAAGAAGGAGATGTCCTTGTTGCGCATCCAGCCGAATTTGTATTCGAAGCGGCAGAGGCCGTAGGCGGCGAGCGAGCCGATGACCACGGCGAGGGCGGCGGCGCCGAGCGAGGCGATGACGCTGTTCTCGAAGCGCAACAAGAATTCCTCGCGCACCGTCGAGGTCTGACCGATGGTATCGGGCGACAGACCGAGCGAGCGCCAGCCCTTCCAGTCGGGTTGAAACCGGCCTACCCACGGAATGATGTCGCCCTGGGTGACGTTGACCGCCGTCTTGAACGAGGTGGTGAGCGTCCAGTAGATCGGAAACAGCGAGACGAAGGCCCACAGGATGAGGGCGCCGTAGATGAGCGCCTTCCCGGCAATACGTTTGGGATCTCTGGTTGTGCCCGTCATCGTCAGGTGACCTTGCGCATCCAGCGGCTCGCCAGATTGAGCAGCAGGGTGATGAAGACGATGATGATCACCAGATAGACTTCGGCCACCATGGTGCCGTAGCCGACATTGGAGCGGTCGCGGTATTCGCGGAAGACGAAACTCGACACCGTGTCGGTGGCTCCGCCCGGGCCGCCGGAGGTGGTGTTGATGACGATGTCGGCGAGCTTCAACTGGAAGATGATGCGCAAGACCACGGCGGTGACGCTGACCGGCAGCATCAGCGGAAAGGTGATCTGCCAAAAGGATTGCCACGGGCTGGCGCCGTCGACCTTGGCGGCCTCCTGCACTTCGCGGGGCAGCGCCTGAAGCCCCGCCAGCAGCAGGATCATGATGAAGGGGATCCACACCCAGGCGTCCATCGCGGCGATCGAGATGCGGGCAATCCATGGCGTGGTAAAGAAGGTGGGACTGTCCCAGCCGAGATGGCGGGCAAGCGTCGCCACCGGACCGAAGCGGTATTCCATGAGCGACTTGCCGATCATCCAGCTCACCGCCACCGGGCTCAGCATGAAGGGCAGGAGGAAGGCGACGCGGAAGAACTTGCGGGCCCTGATCTCGGCATTGAGCAGCAGCGCCAGGCCGAAGGCGATCACATACTGCACCAGCACTCCCAAGACATAATAGACCATGTTGAGCAGTGCGTTCCAGAAATAGGCATCGGCGATCAAAGCGCGGACATTGTCGAGGCCGTTGAACCGGCGGCCGGCGAAGGAAGAGAGGTTCCAGTCGGTGAAGGCGATGTAGAGTCCGAAGAAGGTGGGGAAGATCACCATGGCGATGGTGAACAGCACGGCGGGCAGGATGAACAGGGCGCGGTGTCCGGCCTCGCCGCGGATCAGCACCTGGCCCCAGCCTATGGCCGCCCCCCACAACAGAAAGGCATAAAGCGCCGGACGCCAGTTTTCGAAACCCGAAGCGGTGGCACCGACGGCATAGAGAATCTGGAAGAACAGGACCGCCGCAAGACCGAGCGAGGCGGCAACGGTCAGCGCCCGGCCCGCGGTGCCGCGGCGGGCCGTCAAAGAGCGGGAATCGCGCCGGCTTCTCGATGTATCGCTGTCAAAGTTCAATTCCGGCACCACCAGAGCCCCGCCCAAAACCCCTCCCCACAAGGGGGAGGGGCATTGGCGGCATTACATGCCGAGCGATGACTTGTAGAGAGCAACCTGCTTGTCGCGCCCGATCTGGTCGGTGATCTTCTCCCAAGCCGCGGCGATGGCATCGGCGCCGGCTTGCGCCGTGGACCCGCCGGCATAGATCTTCTGCAACTCGTCCTCGGCCACGCTGTAGTACTGGAAGATACCCGGAATGCGCGGTTCGATGGCCGCATTCGGGTGGTTGTAGGAGTTGGCTTCGGAATTCAGATAGGACGTGATGAACGCCTCGTCGTAACCCGCCGCAACCCACTCCGGAATGTTGAAGTGGCTGTTGCGGTAGGGCTGGAAGCCCGAGGGGTAGGCTGCCGTCCACAGCGACAGGTCCTTGCCGCCGATGTGGGCCGCCGCACTCCAGGCCGCCTTCTGCTTGACGGGATCGCTGTCGACGCGGGCCATGACATAAACGCCCCAGCCGATATAGGCCATGTTGGGCGCATAGTTCGGGCCGCCGGCAAGCGTGTCCCAGGCGCCGGACTTGGCATTGTAGACATCGTCCGAGCCGGGAAGAATGTCGAAGCCGACGACATCGCCCACCACGGACGAGTCGCTGGTCTTGGCATTCGAGCCGATGTCGCCCCACCAGGAGAGCATGGAGCCGGTTCCGGCGAGGAACTGCTGGAAGCCGGTGGTGCCGGGATCGGCATTGAGCTGGTCGGCGGGTTCCGACGGCAGTGCGTCGATCACGTCCTGGATGGCGCGCACCCAGGCCGGATTGTTGACGCGCGGCTTCATGGTGTCGGCATCGAACAGCCAGGCCTTGTCGTCGGGATGCTTGGCGTAAGCCGTGGCGCGCGAGCCCAGGAAGTAGAAGCCGAAGCCACCCCAGCCCTTGCACGGATCGAGATAGCCATAGGCATCCTGGCCGCCGACCTTCTTGCCTTTGAGGAACTTGGTGACTTCCTGGACCTTCTGCCAGGTCTTCGGCACGCCCCAGTCGCCCTCGTGGCCTTCGGCCTTCCAGGCCTTGGCCAAGTCCGCATCGGCAAAATAATCGGTGCGATAATTGAAGGTGTGGCAGTCGCCGTCGATGGAGATGCGATAGGTCTTGCCGGCCCAGGTGCCGACCGGCGCCTTGAGGTAGCCGACATAGTCGTCCATGTCGATTTGCTTCTTGACCCAGTCCGGCATTTCGGAAGCCAGGCCCTTGCCGCAAACGTCGCCCTCGAAGGGGGCGCCCATTTCGATGATGTCGAAGTCCACCGTGCCGGTGGCGATCGACTGCTGCAGGCGCGCGTTGTAGTCGGACTGGGCAAGGTCGATCCAGTTGATCTTGGCACCGGTATAGGCTTCCCACGGCTTGAGGAAACCGCGGAACAGAAGGTTGTGAAGGTTCTGGTTGTTAAGGCCCATGAAGGTGAGCTCGACGCCCTTGAATTCGCCTTCCTTGACGTTCTCCTTCGTCGGTCCGAGGCAGAGTTCACCGACCTTCTGCCAATCGGCATCGGTCGGCGAGCCCTTGCCGACGCCCGGAATTTGCAGCATCTGGGCGCGCAGATCGCTTTGCGCCATAGCCTGCCGCGACAGCATGCCGAGGCCGCCCGCGGCACCCAGCGCGGATACAGCGGCGGCGCCCTTGAGCAGGGCGCGCCGGTTCAGCGCCATGAACCGGTTATATTGTTCTATTCTCATAGCAAACCCTCCCGAATGACATTTGTTCCGACCGCCCCTCAACCGTGGAGGTTGCGTTCGCCCGGTTGACATGCAACGTCTTCCGCAGTGGCGCAATTTCGACAGGTGACGAAGGCTGGCGAGACTATGCAACAGCCTTGGCGGATGTCAACAACATGTGCGCGTTCAAGGCTTTGCCGCTAGGAGAGCGGCGATTTCAGCAAGCCGCGGCATCGACGGCGCGGTACCGGCCCGCGTCACCGAAATGCCGGCCGTGGCACAGCCGAAGCGGGCGGCGGCTTCCGGCTCCAGCCCACGGGCCAGCGCCGCGGCAAAGCCGCCGTTGAAGGCATCGCCCGCCCCCGTCGTCTCGACCACCGGCCCCGCCTTGAAGGCTGGGATCAGCGTCGAGCGGGTCCTGGTGTGGAGCAGCGCGCCCGCTTCGCCAAGCGTGATCAGCGCCGCGCCGGCACCCTTCGCCAGCAGCACATCGCCCGCCTTGCGGGCATCGGCGACGGAAGCCACGGACACGCCGGTGAGAAATGCCGCTTCGGTCTCATTGGGTGTCACGTAGTCGCAAAGAGCATAAAGCGCATCGTCGAAAGGCTCGGCGGGCGCCGGATTGAAGACGGTGATGACGCCGGCAGCCTTGGCGATTTCCAGGCCGCGCCGGGCGGCGGCGACAGGCAGCTCGAGTTGGGTAACGAAGACGGCGGAATTGCGGATCGCATCGGCGGCCTTGTCCACGTCTTCTGCGCTTATCGAGGTCGCGGCACCGGCTACCACGATGATGGCGTTGTCGCCGGTCTTGTCGTTGACATAGATGAAGGCGGCACCGGTCGGCAGGCCGGCCGCCTCCGCCACCTGGGTTGCGATGCCTTCCTTGCGCCAGGTGGCCAAGGCAATGGCGCCGAACTCGTCCTTGCCGATCTTCGAGATAAAGGTAACCGGCGCGCCGGCCCGGGCTGCGGCAACCGCCTGGTTCGAACCCTTGCCGCCCGGCCCCATCTTGAAGTCCGAGCCGGCGATGGTTTCACCCATTGCCGGCATGCGGCCGGCGCGGAAGGCAAGATCGGCCACGAAAATGCCGAGTATGGCGACGCCGCCGTTCTTGGCCGTCATGTCAATTGAGCCTCTGCCCGCTGGCCTCATCGAAGAGATGGACGGCGGCGGCATCGGGGCGGATGGGCAGCTTGTCGCCGGGCTTGGCGGCAATGCGCTCGCGGAACACGCCGACGATCTTGTGGGGGCCCAGCCTGGCGAAGACCTGGGTTTCCGATCCGGTGGGCTCGATCACCGAGACTTCCGCCGTCACAGCACGGCCGCCCAATGAAAAATGTTCCGGCCGGATGCCGTAGATGGCGGGCCTGCCGTCGGCGCCGCGCGGCGCGGCGGCGAGAGGAAGTGTCACACCGCCGTCGGAGAGAAACGTGGGCTTGCCCTTCACGCGGATGGTGCCCTTGATCAGATTCATGGACGGCGAGCCGATGAAGCCCGCCACGAAGAGATTGGCCGGCCGGTCGTAAAGCTCGAGCGGCGTGCCCACCTGCTCGACCACGCCGTCATTCATCACGACGATGCGGTCGGCCATGGTCATGGCCTCGACCTGGTCGTGGGTGACATAGACGGTGGTGGTCTTGAGCCGCTGATGCAGCTCCTTGATCTCGGCCCGCATCTGGACGCGCAGCTTGGCATCGAGATTGGACAAGGGCTCGTCGAACAGAAACACCTTGGGATCGCGCACAATGGCCCGGCCCATGGCAACCCGCTGGCGCTGGCCGCCGGAGAGCTGGCGCGGATAGCGCGACAGATAGGGCACCAGATCGAGAATTTCGGCGGCGCGGCGCACCCGGGTTTCGATCTCGGTCTTCGGCGCATGGCGGAGCTTCAAGGCAAAGCCCATGTTCTCGGCCACCGTCTTGTGCGGGTAGAGCGCATAGGTCTGGAACACCATGGCGATGTCGCGGTCCTTGGGCGGCAGGTCGTTGACCACCCGCTCGCCGATCCGGATGTCGCCCGAAGTAATCGGCTCGAGGCCGGCGATCATGCGCAGAAGCGTCGACTTGCCGCAACCGGAAGGACCGACGAGAATGACGAACTCGCCGTCAGCAATGCCGATCGACACGCCGTGGATCACTTCCTGGGCGCCATAGGACTTGCGCACATCGACGACATCGACCGAAGCCATTCTTGTTTCCCCTCCACAGCCGAACTGGCGGCAAGGCTATTGCATCGCCGCGCCCCGGTCGAGGGGGTTCACAGCCGCGCGACCTGAACGCCCTCTTGCGGAGTGGGCGGCGGCCCTCCACAGTGGCGCCGGACCCGCATGTCATGAGTTCCCGCCCCGCAACCGCCCATAAACGCCGACGGCTTGGCGACATCGTCCAGACGCCGTGGCGGCAACTCGTCAATCCCTTCGAGCCCCTACGGCTCATTTCCGACGACGAGGTCGAGAGCCTGCACCTCGCAGCCCTCGACATTCTCGAACGCATCGGCATCCGCTGCCAGGTGAAGGAGGCGCGCGATATCTTCGCCGGCGCCGGCGCCGGCGCCCGCGTCGACGAGACGGATGGGCGGGTGCGGGTTGGCCGCGACATTGTCGAAGCAGCACTCGCGACCGCGCCGGCGGAATTGACACTCACGCCGCGCAATCCGGCACGGCCGGTGAAGCTCGGCGGTAAGCACATGACGACGGCGGCGGTGCTGGGCCCGCCCAACTGCAGCGATCTCATTCGCGGGCGGCGCCCAGGCAGGCTCGCCGATCTCGGCGAACTTCTGAAGCTCACGCAATTCTTCAATGCCGTGCAGATGAACGGCTGGCCGGTGGAGCCACTCGATGTCGAGGTGAAGTTCCGCCACCTCGACGCGGCATTCGCCATGCTGACGCTGACCGACAAGGTGCCTTACGTCTTCTGCCAAAGCCGCCGGCGCATCCGCGATGTGCTGGAGATGTGCGCCATCGCCCGCGGCGAGAGCCTGGAGCAGTTCACGCAAAGGCCCGGCGTGTTCTCGATCATCAACACCAACACGCCGCTGCAATATGACGTGCCGATGACGGTGGGCGTAATGGACATGGCGCGTTACGGCCAGCCGACGCTGCTCACTCCCTTCGTGATGGCGGGGGCCTCGACGCCGGCGACCATCGCCGCGGCCATGGCGCTCAACACGGCGGAGGTTTTGTTCGGCGTGACACTGGCGCAGCTCGTCCGGCCCGGAGCGCCGGTGCTTTATGGTTGCGCGGCGATGAATGTCGACATGAAGACGGGGGCACCCGCCTACGGGCTTGCCGACATGCACCGCTGCACGCTGATCGGCGGGCAGCTGGCGCGGCGCTACAAGCTGCCGATGCGCTCGTCGAACTTCAGCGCCGCCAATACCGCCGATTTCGCCTCGGGCTATGAATCGGCCAACAGCGCGATGGCGGCGATGAATGCCGGCGCCCACCTCGTCATGCACGCGGCCGGATGGGTCGAGGGGGGCCTGTGCACGTCTTACGAAAAATTCGTGCTCGACGTCGAGATCGTCCAGACCATGTCGCAAATTCTTGAGCCGGCGCGGATCGATGCCGATACGCTGGCGCTCGACGAAATCGAAGCGGTGGGGCCCGGCGGACATTTCTTCGGAACGGAGCGCACCATCGCCACCTACGAAACCGCCTTCTACCGGCCGCTCATATCGCAGACGCAGAATTACGGCGCCTGGATGGAGGGGGGCGGCAAGACTGCCGCCGAACGCGCCACCGGGATATGGCAGGAGGCGCTGAAGACATATGCCGAGCCGCCGCTCGATCCCGCCATCCGCGAGGCGCTTGCGGACTTCGTGGCCAAACGCAGCGAAGAAGGCGGCGCGCCCATCGATTGAGGAGAGAATGACAAATCAATTTCCCGCACTGTTCAAGCCGCTGACGCTCCGCCACAAGACGCTGCGCAACCGCATCGTGTTCGGATCGCATACGGCCAACATGTCGGAGATGGGCCTGCCGGGCGAGCGCCACCGCGGCTACTACGAGGAGCGGGCCCGCGGCGGGGCGGCGATGATCGTGGTCGAGCCGGTGCCGGTGCACCGCACCGCGGTTCTCACCCGCGGCAATTTCCGCCATTCGACCGACGAGATCATCCCGCATTTCCGCAAGGTGACGGACGCGGTGCACGAGCATGGCGCCGTCATCTGCCATCAGCTCTATCATGTCGGCCAGCACGGCGACTTCGACAATAGCTACGAGCCCAACTGGTCGCCCTCGGGCCTGCCGTCCTTCCACGACTCCGACGGCAGCCACGCCATGACCGAAAACGAGATCGAGGAGATCATCGAAAGCTTCGTTCAGGCGGCGCGGCGGGCGAAACAATCGGGCTTCGACGGCATCGAGATTTTCGCCGCCTACAACGCCATCGTCGACCAGTTCTGGTTGCCCTTCAACAACCGGCGCGACGACAAATGGGGCGGCTCCTTCGACAACCGCATGCGGTTCTCGCGCTCCATCATGGAGCGCATCCGCAAGATGGCGGGCGAGGACTTCATCATCGGGCTGGCCGTCAACATGGATCCCGGCGTCAAGGTCTCGCAATCGATCGAACAATTGCAGGAGATCGTCGCCTGGCACGACGCGCGGCAACTCATGGATTATGTGACCTGCGGCACGGGAAGCTATTTCACTTTCGGCGGCATCATTCCCAACGTGTTTTTCGCCGACAAGCTGGGGGCGCCGCATGCCGAGGCGCTCAGCCAAGTGGTGAAGCACGCCAAGGTGCAGTGCGAGAGTCATATCCGCACGCCGGAGAACGCCAATCAGGTGGTGGCTTCGGGACAGGCCGACATGGTGTCGATCGTGCGCGGCCAGATTGCCGATCCGCATCTCGCCAACAAGGCGAAGGAGGGACGGCCCGAGGATGTCCGCCCCTGCCTCTCGTGCAATCAGATGTGCTGGGGCAGGCGTTCCCGCGATTACTGGATATCGTGTCTCATCAATCCCAGCGCGGGACGCGAATTCGAATGGGGCGGCGACCGCTTCACGCCGGCCATGAAGCCCAAAAAGGTTCTGATCATCGGCGGCGGCGTCGCCGGCCTTGAAGCGGCCCGCGTCGCGGCGGAGCGCGGGCACCAGGTGACACTCGCCGAGGCGTCGGACAAGCTCGGCGGCCAGTTCCGGCTCGCCGGCCTGCAGCCGCGCCGCCAGCAGATCATCGACTATCTCGACTGGTTCGAGCGCCAGCTCGCGAAACTGCAGGTCAAGGTGCTGCTCAACACGCCGATGGATGGCGACGAAGCGAGGGCCTTCGGCGCCGACGAGATCGTCATCGCCACCGGCTCGCAGCCCGACGGCAAGGGCTTCCAGCGCGCCCTGCCGGAACTCGATTCACTGCCCGGCATCGCGCGCGGCAATGTGTGGCCGGCGGAAGCTGTGATGAGCCGGGCGGCACGGCTGGGCAAGCGGGCGATCGTTCTCGACGAAACGGCGAACTGGAAAGGCGGCGGCACGGCCTTGTATCTCGCCGAAGCCGGTCACGAGGTGACCGTGGTAACGGCGGCGGCGAGCGTCATGGCGGAAATGGCACGCACCAATGCGGACCAGCAATTGCGCAGCCGCCTGCGCCAACTCGGGGCGCGGCTCATTGCCGAAGCGGCAATGCTGGAATGGCATGGCGATGGCGCCACGGTCCAGGTGTCCGGCGGCAAGCCGGAACGGATCGCCGCCGATTCTCTGGTGCTGGCCACAACGAACATATCCGAGCGCGCCCTGGCCGACGAACTGGGCGCTCCGGCAATCGGCGATGCCACGGCGGCGCGCAATGCGGCCATGGCGATCTATGAAGGCCGCAAGCTGGCGATGAAGATTTGAGGGCCCCGGAAGACGAGTGTCTCCCGGGGCCCCAACAGCACTATCGTCTTATGCCTTATGCCGGCTCGATGGCCAGAGCCTCGCCGAAAATGTAGAGCGTCGGGTGAACGGCGTAGCCCTTCACGCGCTTGTCGTAGGCCGCATAGACCGACCGCCACAGGGGCTGGGCGATAGGCCCGTCCTCCTGCATGATCGCCTCGAGCTTGCCGAGGATTTCCGAGCGGGCCTTGATGTCGATCGTGCCTTCGGCCTTGCTCAGAAGCTCATCGAACTCCTTGTTCGAGTAGGCGCTCTCGTTCCACGGCACGCCGGTGCGGTAGGCCAGCGCCAGCACCATGAAGCCGAGCGGCCGGTGGGTCCATTCGGTGAAGCCGAAGGGCACCTTGTCCCAGACTTCCCAGAACTTGTTGGACGGCATGACGTTGATCTTGGCGCGGATGCCGGCGGCCTTCCATTGCTCGGCCATGGCCTCGACGGCCGCCTGTTCCCAGGACGGATCGGGCTTGCAGGCGATCTCGATGTCGATGCCATCCGGGAAGCCGGCTTCGGCGAGAAGCTTCTTGGCCTCTTCCGGCTTGTAGCCCATGGGCTCGAGCTTGAAGTAGTCGGGATGCACCGGGCTGACATGGTGATGCTCGGCGGCGGCGCCCACGCCCTTGTGGGCGATCTGCAGGGTCTTCTCCGGGTCGGTGGCAAGGCGGACGGCCTTGCGGACCTTCGGATTGTCGAAGGGCTTGTGGTCGAGGCGCATGCGGGCAACCGCCGTCTGGGCGGTGACCGCCTCGTAGATCGCCACATGTTCCATGGCCTTGTAAATGTCGACCTGCTCGACATTGCCCTGATAGACGCCATCCACCTGCTTGGAGGCAAGTGCCGCGGCGACCGCGGAAGGGTTGTCGCCGAGATCGATGAAGTGGAGTTCATCGACGTAGCCCGGCTTGTCCTTAATGCGCTTCAGAACCGCCTTGCGGCCGACTTCGAGCTCGGTGAGTTCGAACGATCCCGTGCCGTTCGAGCCGACGCCGAAGACGCCTTTCTCGCCCGGATCGAGCATCAGGAAGGGGTAGTGGAAGAGGTGTTCGGGAACCGCGACCTGGGGCTGGGCCAGATTGAGCACCAGGGTCCTGGCATCCTTCACCTGGATGGCGTTGCCGTCCCAAAGCGCGGTGGTCATCACCGCATTGCCGTTCTCGTCCTTGGTGCCGGTGTCGACGTCCTTGAGCATGTAGCCCTTCATCAGGCCGATGACCGAGGAACCGACTTTCGGATCGAGGCAGTGCCTGATGTTCCAGGCCGCATGCTCGGCGGTGAAGGCGCCGCCCCGGCCCTTTTGCCAGGTTGCGTCCGCCATGGTGAAGGTCCAGGTCTTGAGATCCTCGGAGGCTTCCCACTTCGCCGCGAGATGCGGACGCGTCACATTGTCCACGCCGGTGCGGGTGAGATAGCCGCAGACCTGGCGCACGACATTCGAGTCGTAGACCCAGGAGAAGGTGTGCGGGTTATCCAGCTTCGGCACGCGCTGGGCGATCTTGATGACGCCGCCCTTGGGCATTTCCTCGGCGCGGGCGGCGGGAATGAAAGTCTCGCCGGTGATCTTGCCGGCCAGCATATAGGCGGTGGGGACGGCCATGCCGAGCAACGCGGCGTAACGCACGAACTCGCGGCGATCCATGACCTTGTCGGCGAGCTGCTGCTTCAGCTTACCGATCAGTACGTGTTCCTTGTCGGACATTGCGATTGATCCTCCCTGGATTCTTCAAGCCGCGGCCTAGCTAGGCGCTCGGGCCAACGAGCTGAGATCAGCCTATCACTCGTGGCGCTTGCCGCAACTGGAAATGATGTCGCCGGACGGGTGAAAAGAAATCAACCTGGCTTGCGGGGGCGGCAGGCAGTCCTATGCTGAACCATGATTAGAACCTTCGCCCTGCTGGCCGTCCTTTGCGGCTGGGCCACTTCCACCCGCGCGGAACCGGTTGTGGCCGACCTGGAACTGGTTCTGGCGGTTGACGCATCGGGAAGCGTCGACGACCGGGAGTTCGCCCTGCAGATGCAAGGCATCGCGGCGGGGTTCCGCGATCCGAAGGTGCGCCAGGCCATCGGCTCGGGGCCGCAGGGGCGGATCGCCGTCAATGTGATCGTCTGGGCCGACCACCAGATGCCCAAGGATTCCAGCGGCTGGTTCCTGCTCGCCGGCGATGCCGACGCCGAGGCCTTCGCCCGGCTGGTCGAGAGTTTCCCGCGCCGCCAGAACGGCGCCACCGGCATCGGCGAGGGGGTGGCCGCCGCCGTCCGCGCCATCGAGTCGAACGGCATTACCGGCGCCCGCAAGACCATCGACGTCTCCGGCGACGGGCAGGAGACGCCGCCGCGCGAATTCGTCGTGCTGATGCCGCAGGCCCGGGTCATGGCGCTCGCCAGCGACATCATCATCAACGGGCTCGCCATCAGCAACGAGGACCCGGGGCTCTTCGACTATTACCGCACCGAGGTGCGCACGGGGGCCGACAGTTTCGTCATGGAGGCCGCGGATTACGCCGATTTCGCCGAAGCGATGCGGCGCAAGCTCATCCGCGAGATCGAATACCGGCCCAAGGTGTCGGAGAATTAGGTTTTGCGCCCGCGCACCTTGGGAGGGCGCGGTTTCGGCGCCGGCTTGCGCCCGGTGGCGAACACCGGTTCCATCTTCTTCAGTTCGGCGGCGGGCAGGTGGCACATGATCTTGTGGCCGGGGCCAAGTTCCTGGAGCGGCGGCAATTCGGTCTCGCAGATCGAGCCTATCTTGCGCGGGCAGCGGGTCTGAAAGGGGCAGCCGGGGGGCGGGTTCATCGGCGAGGGCAGCTCGCCCCGGAGCACGATGTGCTTCTTCTTGATGGAAGTGTCGGCGATCGGAACCGCCGAGAGCAGCGCCTCGGTATAGGGGTGATAGGGGGGCGCGAAAACCTGGTCGGTGGTGCCCTGCTCCATGATGCGGCCGAGATACATGACCACGATGCGGTCGGCGAGATAGCGCACCACCGAAAGATCGTGGCTGATGAACACCATGGTGGTGCGTTTCTGGCGCTGGATGTCGGTCAGGAGCCCGGTGACCGCCGCCTGCACCGAGACATCGAGGGCGGAGACCGGCTCGTCGGCCACCACCACCGAGGCATTGCCGCCGAAGGCGCGGGCGATGCCGATCCGCTGCTTCTGGCCGCCGGAGAGCTGGCGCGGTTTTCTTTCGGCGAATTCGCGCGGCAGCTTCACCAGATCGAGCAGCTCATAGGTTTTCCGCTCGATCTCCTCGCGGGTCGTGGCGACGCCGAACTTCTTCAGCACCCGGCCGATCTGGGCGCCGACCGTGTGGCTGGGATTGAGGGTCTCGAAGGGATTCTGGAAGACGATCTGCAGGCTCGAGATCAACCCTTGCGGACGCCGGCGCACCGGCAGGTGGCCGACATCGACGCCGTTCACCAGAACCTCGCCGCCGGTTGCCTCCTCAAGCCCCATCAGCACCTTGGCGAAGGTGGACTTGCCGCAGCCCGACTCGCCGACGATCGCCACGGTCTCGGCCTCGCGGGCCTCGAAGTCGATCTTCTCGTTGGCCTTAACATGGCGGATGCCGGTGCCGGCGATGAACGCCGCGATGGAATTGTCGCGGATCTCGTAATATTTCTGCATGCCGCGCACCTGCAACACGAGCTTGCCGGGCCGCATGGGCTCGCTCTGGATGCCTTTCGGCTGGTGTTTCGCCCAGTCGATTTCGCCATAGCGGACGCAGCGCACCTCGTGGCCCCGGTCGCCCTCGATCTCGGTCATGTGCTGGACGGCGTCGCAGGCGCCAGGCCTGAAGAAATCGCAGCGCGGCCCGAAGGTGCAGCCCGTCGGCCGGTCGCGCGGCAAGGGCAGTTGGCCGCGGATGGGCACCAGGGGATGGGAGAAACGATCGGTTCCGGGTAGCGGAATCGAGGCGAAGAGGCCGCGCGTATAGGGATGGCGCATGACGTCGAAGACCTGGCCGACCGAGCCCAGCTCCACCGACTGGCCGGAATACATGACACAGATGCGGTCGCAGGTCTCGAGGATGAGGCCGAGATTGTGCGAGATATAGATCATCGAGGTGCCGAAGCGCTTCGAGATATCCTTGATCAGCTCGACCACGCCCGCCTCGATGGTGACGTCGAGGGCGGTGGTGGGCTCGTCGAGAAGCAGGAGCTTGGGATTGGAGAGCAGCGCCATGGCGATGACGACGCGCTGCTGCTGGCCGCCCGAAAGCTGGTGCGGATAGGAGTTGAGGATGCGCCGCGGATCGGGCAGGCGGACGGCGTCGAGCAGCTCGATCGCCCGCTTCTCCGCCGCCCGCTCGTCGATGCCTTCGTGGATCATCGGCACTTCGATCAGCTGGTCGCGAACCCGCATCGACGGGTTGAGCGAGGCCATCGGCTCCTGATAGACCATGGCGATCTGCGAGCCGCGGATCGAACGCAGTTCCTCCTCGCCCATGGCGCGCAGGTCGCGGCCCATGAAACGGATCTCGCCGCCGGTGATGGCGCCGTTCCTGCCCATGTACTGCATGATGGCGAGCGCCACGGTGGACTTGCCGCAGCCCGACTCGCCGACGATGCCGACCGCCTCGCCGGGATTGACCGTCAGGCTGAAATCATAGACGGCGGGCACTTCACCGGCGCGCGTATAATAGGAGATCGAGACGTTCTTGAGTTCGAGGACCGGGGTTGTCATCTCAATCCCTCAGCGAAATTTCGCGCAGGCCGTCGGCCAGCAGATTGAGGCCGAGGACCAGCGAGGAAATGGCAATGGCCGGCCAGATCATGGCATTGGCCGCCATGGGGCCGAAGCCGCGCACTTCCGAAATCATCTTGCCCCAGTCGGGATCGGGCGGCGGCAGGCCGAGACCGAGGAAGCCCAGGGCGGCGATGGCGATCGTCACATAGCCGAGCCGCAGGCAGGAATCGACGATCAAGGGCCCGCGCGCATTGGGCAGAAGCTCGACGATCATGATGTAGAGCGGGCTTTCGCCGCGCACCTCGGCGGCGGCCACGTAATCGCGGGTCTTGAGATCGAGGACTAGCCCGCGGACGATGCGGGCCACTTGCGGGGCGGTTGCGAACATCACCGCCAGCACGATGGTCAAGCCCTTCACCCAGGTGGAGCTCACGCCGGCGGCCGACAACCATTGACCGAGCGGCGATTCCGGCCCGAGCTGGGAGAGGATCACGATGTAAAGAACCATTTGCGGGAAGGCCAGAAACACATTGCCGATAAAGGAAATGATCTCGTCCCACCAGCCGCCGCGGTAGCCCGCCGCCACGCCCATCATCATGCCCACCGCATAGGCAATGACGGTGGCAAAGCCCGACCAGAACAGAACCAGGCGCGAGCCGTAGAACAGCCGCGAGAGAATATCGCGGCCCTTGTCGTCGGTGCCGAGCCAATAGGTGCCGCCATCGGGCGCGGGGGAAAGCGCGTGTTTCAGAAGATCGGGCGCCGATTGGGCGAGCGGATCGCGGATGGGCATCAGATCGGCGAAGATGGCGATGAACACCCAGAACAGCACCAGCGCCGCGCCCAGCATGCCGATGCGCGATTCGCGCAACAGCCCCACGGACTTGAAGATCTTCGAGAGCCTGCCGGGACGCGGCGCCGCGGCTGCGATATCGCTCATGGGCCGGGCCTCATGCGAAACGGATGCGCGGGTTGAGATAGGTGTAGCCGATGTCGGAAATGAACTGCGATAGAACCGCGACGGCCACCGCGATCATGGCGCCGGCGAGGATCAGATAGACATCGCCGTACATGGCCGCGTCGTAGAGCGCCTTGCCGTAGCCGTCATAGGCGAAGAACACTTCCGTCACCACCACGCCCGAGAGCAGATAGTTGAGCTGCAGGATCATCACCGTGAAGGGGGCGATGAGGGCGTTGCGGAGCGCATGCCGCATCACCACGCGGTGGTAGGGAAGACCTTTAAGAACGGCGGTGCGGACATATTGCGAGGCCATGACCTCGGCCATCGAGGCCCTGGTCATGCGCGTGTAATAGCCGAAATTGTAGATCACCAGAGCGGCGACCGGCAGCACCAGCTCGACCCAGGCAAAGCCGTTGGAAAAGGACGACGAACCAGGCAGCCAATCCAGCCAATAGACGAAAATGGCGACGAGGAAAGTGGCGGAGGCGAATTCCGGGATCGAGGTGGTGAGCACCGAGATGACGGTGATGGCGCGGTCGCGCAGGCCCGCCTCGGCGATGCCGGAGAGCACGCCCAGCACCAGCGAGATCGCCACGGTGATGACGAAGACGCAGGCGCCGAGGATCGCGGTATTGGCAAGCCGCGGCAGGAGGAAATCGAAGACTGGCGCGCTGAACTGGGCCGACTGCTTCCAGTCGCCGGTGAGGAAGCCGTAAAGCCAACTGAAATAGCGCACGAACAGCGAGCGGTTGTAGCCATTATCCTCAAGCCACTGCAGCCGTCCTTCCATGGTGGAATACTGGCCGAGCACGCGCATCGCCAGATTGAGCTTGTCGCCCTCGAAAAATAGGAAAAGCATGACCGAGATCACCAACATGATCAGGATCATCGATGCCAGCCTGCGTGCGGCGAGAACGAGCATGCCCCTCCCTTATGGCCTCTTGCGGGCCTTGGCCGATCATAGGTTGATGGGCGCGCCACGCGCAAGCCATGGAATTGACCGCCGAAGGCGCAAATTCCTCACGCAAGGCCCACGGGTTTTCTCACCTCAGCGGCGCCGACCCAGGAGATTGTCGGTGGTGAAGGCCTCGGCGAGCTGGGCTTCGGTCATCAGGCCCTCGGCCAGCGCCACGTCGCGGATGCTGCGGCGGCTGGCCAGCGCCAGCTCGGCAACGCGGCTGGCCTCGGCATAGCCGATATAGGGGTTAAGCGCGGTCACCGTGATCAGGGAGCCTTCCAGGAGCTCGCGGCAGCGTTCGCGGTCGGCCTCGATGCCGAGCACGCATTTCTCGCGCAGCACCTTCATGCCGCGCATCAGCATGCGCATGGACTGCAGGATGTTGAGCACAATGACCGGCTCCATGGCATTGAGCTGGAGCTGGCCCGCCTCGGCGGCCAGCGTCACGGTCAAATCATTGCCGATCACCTGATAGGCGATCTGGTTGACCACTTCCGGGATCACCGGATTGACCTTGCCCGGCATGATCGAGGAACCGGCCTGGACGGCGGGCAGACGGATTTCGCCGAGCCCGGCGCGCGGACCGCTGTTGAGGAGGCGCAGATCGTTGCAGATTTTCGAGAGCTTGACGGCGATGCGCTTCAAGACGCCGGAGAAGGTGACGAAGGCGCCCATGTCGGAGGTGGCTTCGATCAGGTCGCCGGCGGGAACCAGCGGCACGCCCGAGACCTCGGAGAGATGGGTGATGGCGGTGGCGGAATAGTTCTCCGGCGTGTTGATGCCGGTGCCGATGGCGGTGCCGCCCAAATTGACCTCGCGCAGCAGATTGGCGAATTCGCGCAGGCGGTCGATGTCCTCGCCGACGGTGACGGCAAAGGCGCGGAACTCCGAGCCCAGCCGCATGGGAACCGCATCCATCAACTGGGTGCGGCCCACCTTGATGACATCGTCGAATTCGACGGCCTTGCGCAGAAAGGCCTCCTTGAGGGCCTTCTGGCTTTCGATCAGCGCCGGGCAATCGCGCAGGATGGTGAGGCGCGCCGCCGTCGGGTAGACGTCGTTGGTCGATTGCGACAGGTTTACATGATCGTTGGGATTGATGGCGGCGTAATCGCCGCGCGGCTTGCCCATGAGCTTCAGCGCCATGTTGGCGATCACTTCATTGGCGTTCATGTTGGTCGAGGTGCCGGCGCCGCCCTGCAGCATGTCGACGACGAAATGCTCGTGACCGCCGCCGGCGATGATGAGATCGCAGGCGGAGACGATGGCGGCGGCGATGTCGGGCCTGAGCGCGCCGAGATCGCGGTTGGTCATGGCGGCGGCCTTCTTGACCATGGCCAGCGACTGCACCAGTTCCGGGAAGTGGCTGACGGAAATGCCGGTGATGGGGAAATTGTCGACCGCCCGCGCCGTCTGGACGCCGTAATCGGCATCGGCCGGAATCTCGACTTCGCCGATCGAATCCTTCTCGATGCGCATTGCGGTCATGGGGCTCCCCTGGGCCGGGCAGAATCAAACAGGCCGCGATCATAGCTTAGAATAATATCCGGCGTGACCCCGATTGCCGGGCCCGGGCAATTGCCTATAATCTCCCGATGGCGCGGGGCCGGCCGCCCGGCGCGACACCGATATTCACAAGAATCGGCCCAAGGAGGAAAACCGAATGGATCGCCGCAATTTCATCAGGTTCGCCGGCGTGGCAGCCGCCGCGACCACGGCACTTGCCGCGCCCGCTATCGCCCAGTCGATGCCGGAACTCAAATGGCGCATGACCTCGAGCTTCCCCAAGGCGCTCGACACAATCTATGGCGCCGCCGAAACCTTCTCGAAATATGTGGCCGAAGCCACCGACAACAAGTTCCAGATCCAGGTGTTTCCGGCCGGCGAAATCGCCCCCGGCTTGGAGGCGGCCAATGAAGTCTCCAAGGGCTCGATCGAGATGTGCCATACGGCGAGCTATTATTATTGGGGCAAGGACCCGACCTTCGCCTTCGGCACCGCCGTGCCCTTCGGCCTCAATGCCCGGGCCCAGAACGGCTGGATGTATTACGGCGGCGGCGTCGAGCTGATGAACGAGTTCTATGCCACCCACAATCTCATCGCCTTTCCGTGCGGCAACACCGGCGCCCAGATGGGCGGCTGGTTCCGCAAGGAGATCAACTCGGTCGCCGACCTGCAGGGGGTCAAGATGCGCATCGGCGGCTTCGGCGGCAAGGTCATCTCCAAGGTGGGCGTGGTGCCGCAGCAGATCGCCGGCGGCGACATCTACCCGTCGCTGGAAAAGGGCACCATCGACGCGGCCGAATGGGTCGGCCCCTATGACGACGAGAAGCTTGGCTTCTACAAGGTGGCCAAGTTCTACTATTACCCGGGCTGGTGGGAAGGCGGCGCCATGCTGCACACCATGGTCAACACGGCGAAATGGGCGGAACTGCCGCCCGCCTATCAGTCGATCGTCAAGTCGGCCTGCCAGGCGGCCAATTGCGACATGCTGGCCAAATACGATGCCCGCAACCCGGCGGCGTTGAAGAAGCTGGTGGGCGGCGGCGCGGTACTCAGGCCCTATCCGCAGGACGTCATGGAAGCCAGTTTCAATGCGGCGAAGGAAACCTATGCGGAAATCAGCGCCGCCAACGCGGCGTTCAAGAAAGTGCACGACGCGATGATGGCCTATCGCGCCGATGCCTTCCTGTGGCAGCAGGTTTCGGAAAACACCTTCGACAGCTTCATGATGGGCCAGCAGCGCAAGAAGATGCTGTAACCATCGCAAGCCGAACGGCGAAGGGCCCCGCAATGGGGCCCTTTGTTCTTGTCACTGCGGATTGATTTCCGGCGGCTGGCCGAAATCCGGCGGCGGGACATTCAAGCCGCCATCGCCCGCCTCGCCGCCGATGGGCGGCAGCTCGATCTCGATGGTGCTGGTATCGACCGCCGGGCCCTGCTGCTTGATGGCGATGCCGGGAAAGGCCAGCGTCACCGCGATCATGATCGACTGCAGAAGGATGAATGCCACGGCGCCGCGGTAAATCTGGGTGGTGGCGATGCCGGCTATCCTTTGTCCGGTGACCTTGTCGGTGTAGGCGGCGGTGGGCGAGACGGAGCGCATGTAGAAGAGCGCGAAGCCGAAGGGCGGAGTGAGGAAGCTCGTCTGCAGGTTGACGCCGAGCACCACGCCGAACCAGACCAGATCGATGCCGAGCTTGGCGGCAACCGGCGCCAGGAGCGGCACGACGATGAAGGCGATCTCGAAGAAATCGATGAAGCAGCCGAGAATGAAGACCAGGACATTGACGGCGAGCAGAAAGCCCCATTCGCCGCCGGGCAGGCCGATGAACAGTTCCTCGACCCAGACATGGCCGTTGATGCCGTAGAAGGTGAGCGAGAAAATGCGGCTGCCGATCAGGATGAAGAGTACGAAGCAGGCGAGCCTCGCGGTGGCTTCGAGCGCCGAACTCATGGTGGCGAAATCGAGACGGCGCTTGGCGAAGGCGAGAATGAGGGCGCCGCTCGCCCCCATGGCGCCGCCTTCGGTCGGCGTGGCAACGCCAAGGAAGATGGTGCCGAGAACGAGAAAAATCAGTGCCAGCGGCGGAATGAGAACAATCACCACCTGCTGGGCCAGATGCGACAGCAATCCGAGAGCGAAGCGCTTGTCGGCGATGGCGGCAAGATAGACAAGGGCGACGGAGATGGTCGCCGCCCAGATGGCGGCGCCGTTTTCCAGCCGGGCGGACAGCAACCAGTTGGCGGCAAGAGCGACGATCGCGCCGGCCGCGGCGAGCGCCAGCAGAGGCAGGGCGCTGCCGGTCAGGGTGCGGGCCGCGAGCGGAAGGGCGGGCGCGGCGGCGGGCTTCACGATGGTGACGGCCAGCACATAAAGACAGTAGAGCGACGTCAGCAGCAGGCCCGGAATGATGGCACCGGCATACATGTCGCCGACCGAGCGGCCGAGCTGGTCGGCAAGCACGATCAGCACCAGCGATGGTGGAATGATCTGGGCCAGCGTGCCGGAGGCGGCGATCACGCCCGTCGCCAGGGGCCGCTCGTAGCCATAGCGCAGCATGATCGGCAGCGAGATGAGCCCCATGGCGATGACCGAGGCGGCGACGACGCCGGTGGTTGCCGCCAGCAGGGCGCCGACCAGGATCACCGCATAGGCGAGGCCGCCGCGGATCGGCCCGAACAACTGCCCGACGGTATCGAGCAAATCCTCGGCCATGCCGGATTTTTCCAGAATGATGCCCATGAAGGTGAAGAAGGGAATGGCCAGCAGCGTGTCGTTGCGCATCACATCGAGGATGCGGCCGGGCAGCGTCTGCAAGAGCGGCCAGGCGAGGGTGATCTCGTTGGAATAGGGCGAGAGTTCCACCGCGATGACGAAGAACATCAGACCGTTGGCGGCGAGCGAGAAGGCGACCGGATAGCCGAGCAGCAGGAAGAAGATCAGCGACAGGAACATGACCGGCGCCAGATTATGGGCGATGAGCTCGATCATTCGTTGTGCCCGCCATGCGGATCGAGGTCGGCGGGGCTGTGGCCGTGCACCGGCTGCGGCTCCGGCTCGGCGATGGCGCCGGTCAGCACGGCGATGCGCTTCACCACCTCCGAGATCATCTGGAAGAACAGCAGCACAAAGCCGGCGAATATGAAGAATTTGGACGGCCAGACGGTAAGGCCGCCGGCATTGGGCGAGCCTTCGCCTTCCATAAAGGACTCCCAGAAGAAGGGGCCCGACAGCCAGATCATGATGAGGGCGAGGGGGGCGAGCATGACAAGATGGCAGGCGAGATCGATGACGTCGCGAGCCTTCTTGGAAATCCGGCTGGAGACCACGTCGATGCGGACATGGGCGTTCTTCTGCAGCGTATAGGCGGCGGCCAGCATGAACACGGCGCCGAACAGGAACCATTGCAGCTCCAGCCAGGCATTGGAGCTGATATCGAAGGCCTTGCGGATCACGGCGTTGACGGCGCTGACCACGACCGCGGCCAGGATCAGCCAGCGGACGTGATAACCGATGAAGCCGGTGACCGCATCGATCGCCCGGCTGATGGCGAGCAGTGCCGCCACGCTCGAATCCTCCCCTTCTCCCGTGCCGTTGACCGGCGCGCCGTTTGGAGGGAGACATTAGGTGCAAAGCGCGAAGCTCAACAAGAGGCATCGGTGACGATCGAGATCAGGCCCGACGGGCGGCAGTCGGAAACGGCGCTGATGGTGCAGAGGGGGGTGTGCCGCCTGCTGCGCCAGGCGGGCTTTGCGACGCTGACCGAATTCACGCTGGCGACCGGGCGGCGCGCCGATGTGATGGCATTGGGCGATGCGGGGGCGATCTGGATCGTCGAGATCAAGTCCTCGATCGCGGATTTCCGCGGCGATGCGAAATGGCCGGAATACCGCGACTATTGCGACCGGCTGTTCTTCGCCATTCCGCAGAGCATGGAGCGGGAGGCGATCCCGGCCGAGACCGGGCTCATCGTCGCCGACAGTTGGGGCGCCGACATCTTGCGCCATCCGGAAGAAACCCCGCTGCACGCCGCGCGCCGCAAGGCGCTGACCCTGGCCTTCGCCCGGGCCGCCGCCCTCAGGCTGCACGGGCTCCACGATCCGGGGCCTATTTAGGGGCGCGCTTGGCCAGAATGCGCTGCAGGGTGCGGCGGTGCATGTTGAGGCGGCGCGCCGTCTCCG